>JAZRXF010000053.1:0-5743 GCA_045600085.1 Lachnospiraceae bacterium | reverse complement strand
CTCCCATACATGCCAGTCCCTTTAGTCCATTTATCCATAATATTTTGTTGTTATTATTAGCCTCTTTCAAAGTATTACACCTTGCCTAATTACTTGTTTATATCAGTTTACGATTCTCTATTACGACTCACCACTTCTTTTGGCAAATGCATCCAAATCATCAAATCCGTATAGCTTAGCCGTATTCTCGATTGTTTCTTTCGCAATATTTCTTCCTGCCTGCAAAAATTCTACCACATATCTTCCATAAAGCTGAAGCATCTTATCCGAATATGTACTTATTTCACCTCGCAAATATGTTTCATATGATGTATTCATCCAATTATCTTCATATGTATGGAAGCTTCTTGTATTGGTGGCCAGTGTTGGATATTCCTGTCCGAATGCTTCAAGCATATTCATCTGAATCTCAACAATCTGCTCAATAACTGCTTTCTTTTGCTCCGAAATAGCTGGAAAATTATCAGCAATTTCCTGATATTTTTCTGGCGCAGTACTTTCCATCATACGACCATACTTTTCAGTAATAAGGTTGTGGCCCATTCTAAATTCGCGATTGAAATCATATAGATACTGAATAAGCATGGTTCTGTTCCAGGTCATATACTGACTTTCTCGCATAACTCTAAATGTCAGCCAGTCATCCTGACAGCTCGCCCTACCTCCTTCATTGCGAACCTCATCAAATGCTGTGAATTCCACTCTTGCTATTTGATGAACCAATTCTTCCGTAGTTAATTTTGAATATACTGATTTTTGAACCAGCTCCTCTGAGTGGATATCGAGATAGGTATCAACATCACTAATAATATCTCTGGCGTATAGCTCACTGGCTATGTATGCCCCTACTTCTTCCATGGTTTCGCTCACATATATAAGAGCTGTCTCATCATCCATCTTAAAGCTACTGTGAAGTTTTTTAACACAGTCCACTAATTTATTATGACCTAGCGCAAAAAAACTTCTTGCAATCCATTTGTCATGTGGAACATATTTATTCCCTAAGTGATGCGTCATTATCATAATATAACGAATACAGTCAGCAAGTATCAAATCCGCTGAGAGTCTATCGCCTCTCTTCATCATACGAGCGTAATTATACTGACCTGTTTGAGAAACATGAGCGACATCATCTGCTAGCTTAAGGTACAATATATCCTCGGGAAATCCCTTAGCTACTTTATCATGTATTTCGGTAAAAACACCTAAATCATCGCGGTATATCTCTCCGTTGGATGCATTCAAAAGTGCATAGTCCGGCACTTCTTTCCAATTAATATTCTCATAATCTTTGCTTCCAATGAGTTTATTATAAAAGTCAGATATTTTAAAAACACCCCTCCTGCCCTTATAATGAGCAGTCATTTTTTTCTTATATCCTTTATATTCCTGGGGAAGAGACTCATATGCCTTTGTCAGTTTCTCACCTATTTCTTCATAGACTTCATCTGTTAGCCATATACAAAAATCTGGTCCCCAGTCATGATCCATAGAGGCCACATCATCAAACCCTAGGCAATCCGATCCTTTTCCGACGAGCCCTATCGCCATCTTGTCCAAATACTTGGCAAAATCCTTTTCGAGCATGGGTCTACCACATTCTTCATAATACATTTTTGATAGCTTCATACCATTTATCTGGTTTTTTTCACACATATCTCTATTCTCCATGAGTCTATAGTACTGGCCGTTACGTCCAAAACATTTCTCAACTATGTCCATCGCCTTCTGGAACCAGCTCTTTGCCTCATTATAGTTACCTTCATGATAATAGCACATTGCAATAGCAGATAATGCTGCTGCATAGTGGGCATCAATAGTCCTACTATTTTCAAAACGTTGCATTGCCTGATATGCATAATCCCTGGCTTCATCAAAGTTGCGATTATTGTCTTCTTTTATTAGTTCACACTGCACTGCAGTATTGGCAAGATTGGCATATGTCACTGCTATTTCAAAATCCGCATTGTTCTTCAATACTATCTGGAGTGCTTTTTTCTGAAATGACATGGCCATTTCATAATCCTTTTTCTCCTGAAAAAGGAGACTCATATTATTGTATAGACCCGCCAAAAGCATATCATCACTGCTTAATGATTCTTTATATATTTTTTCAACTATGCCATAGTAATGCTGAGATTTTTCAAACTCTCCAATAGAACGATATCCTGTCGCAACATTCAGCGCCGTCGTTGCATATGCCACCTTTCCATCCTTAGTGTCACGTAACTTCATTTCATCAACAAGATACATAGATGCTTTTAAAATATCTATAAGCTTAGTCTTTTCGGAAGTTTGCCTATAATATCCAATAAGCTCATTAAGCATCTGAAGTTCCAAAACATAGTCTCCCTTTGAGCGAGCTTCTTCTCTTGCTGATATGATAAACTTTTCAGCTTCTAAGGGCTTGTTTTCTTCAAAAAATCTTTCTATTTCATTTATATAGTCATTATAATCTTTCATATTAAATAATTATGCACCAATAAATCTTTTACATATTTTCTTATAAATTGGAAATAATACATTAGCTGCAATTACAACAACCCACCAGCCATCAAAGCCTGTAATAGGTTTTATAGTAAAAATGAGCACTACCATTATTATCCAGTATACCAGTTCAAGTATTCCAGGTATTATCTCCCTTCGCATATTAGCCTTATCTTCTTCTGGCATAATATGAGGCGCTTCTTCAATAAAATCAGCTGCTCCTTTGGCCCCTGACGCACTTCGAAAATCCTCACTACACTTCATGGCATTTTCTGCATAAGATGAAGTATTCAGTACCATCATTATAGCATCATGTATCTCGGCCACACTTTCGCCTCTTAGTTCCAGTCCTGCGCCCATTTCACCTGCTCTTGTGGCAACCGCTCTCTGTTCATTAGTCTGAGGAAGGAATACCATTGGTGTTCCCATGTATAAGCTTTCTGAAACACTATTCATACCACAGTGTGTTAAAAATACATCTGCTTTAGACAAAACTTCAAGCTGATTAACACTCTGCGATACTGTAACATTATCCGCTATGTTTTCAAGTTCTGCTGGATCAATGGCTCTTCCACACGAAACGATAACATCAACTTTTTCATTCTTCAAAGCCTCGATACACTTCTTGTAAAAACCAGGCTTATAATTTACTACTGTACCAAGCGATATATATACAACTGGCCTCTTATGATCCTTGTTTGGAACATAATCTGTTATTAATGATGGCCCCACAAATTTATAATGCTTTGAATATGTATCAGAGCATGGCTGATAATTCTCCGTAGCATATACTATAGTATCAGTGTAGTTATCGTTCTGAACAAGTGGCATAATACTTTTCTCATGATAACCATATTTTTCCAGTTTTTTAAGTTCGGCTTTTATCCTTTTCTGCCCTTTGATAAGGTCCATGACTTCATCAGCGCTACTTTTCATATATTTCGAAGAGTATTTATTAAAGGCAAATGTTGTTGTTGATACCACCATCGGTATTTTGTATTTCCTAGCAGTAAGCTTCCCCCAGAAGCATACTGAATCAGATACAATAATATCTGGCTTGAATTCTTGAACCTGTTTAGCCAAAAATTCATCCATAGCCATTGTAACCTGAAGATCAACAATGGTCATCTCTGTTGTGCTCATCGTTTTTTTGCCAGTCTCAACTTCTTCATTAACACTAGGTAAAAAACTGTCGCATCCTATAAACTCTGCCCCTGTCTCTTCTATTTTTTCACGAAATTCCTCGAATGAGTAATAACGTACATTGTTCCCCCTATTGACCAATTCCTTGGCTACCGCCATAGTAGGATTATGATGACCGTAGGCTGGAATACAAAAAAACATTATATTTTTCATAATACTATCCTTCTTCAATCTTTTATTCACCAAAAATATGTCCCATCAATCCACTAAAAGCTGACTTTGGAGGTATCGCAATTCCTCTTTTTTCATCGCCAAGAAGTATTAATGTATCTCCAGGTTTAATATCAAAAATTTCCCTTGCCTGCTTTGGAATGACAAACTGTCCCTTCTCACCGACTGTTACTGTCCACGCATACTTACCCGCTGGAGCTTTTAATGATTTATTTTTCATGGTATAAACCTCCTTATCAATCAATAGTATGATTTGTTATACCAATCATACTTTTTTACATCCTGCTTTGTCAATCAAATAAGTAAATAACAAATGGAAGATTTACATAATATACCAATTGTTCCACGCCCCTTAAAGTGGTAAAATATGGATAGAGTATGAATATTATAGGAGGATTAGTAATGCAGAAACCTACGTTAGTAATACTAGCTGCAGGTATGGGAAGTCGTTATGGAGGTCTCAAGCAGATTGACCCTATCGACAATGAAGGTCATAAGATCATTGATTTCTCTATATATGATGCCATTCGAGCTGGTTTCGGAAAGGTCGTATTCATAATAAAAAAAGAAAATGAATCCGACTTTAGAACTTGTATTGGTGATGCAGTATCTACAAAAATTCCAGTAGAGTATGTTTTCCAGGAGATGACAAATATTCCTGATTTTGCAACCATTCCAGAAGGACGAGTTAAGCCTTTTGGTACAGCACATGCTATTCTTTGTTGCAAGGATACTGTTAAGGAGCCTTTTGCAGTTATCAATGCTGATGACTATTATGGGGTCAGCGCGTTTAAAACACTATATGACTTCCTTGTGGCTGATAATGCTGCTTCAGACAAGCTCAGTTTTTGTATGGTAGGCTACCAGCTTAAGAACACACTTACTGAGAATGGTTCTGTTGCCAGAGGATGTTGCCAGATGGATGCCAATGGTTATCTTGAGACAATTGACGAGCGTACAAATATCATTAAAACTGCTGATGGCGCAGCATATTCCAAGGATGACGGCGCCACATATATACCTATGTCAGCAGATTCACTTGTATCCATGAATATGTGGGGCTTTACACCTGATATTTTTGCAGAGCTTGATGATTCAATTAACAGATTCTTTAAAGAAGATATTCTTAAAAATCCACTTAAGAGTGAATGCTTTATTCCTATGGAAGTTGGAAGACTTATTACTGAAGGCAAAGCAACTGTTAAGGTTCTTTCGTCTGAGGACAAGTGGTTTGGAGTAACTTACAAGGAAGATAAACCATTTGTTATGGATTCAATCCAGAAGCTCAAGGATGCTGGTATTTATCCAAATAAGCTTTGGAACTAACAATAATAATTAATAACAAAAACAAATGCCATCCAAGCGGATGGCATTTTTAGTTAGTTCATTATTAATCAATAATTATTTTATTATATTTCACCAGCTTTGTATCTGTTAACAAGCTTCTGAATACGCTCACTAGGATTAAGTAGATCACTAATTGAGCTATCATGATTAAGAGTATCAATGATATACGCAATATACTTACTAAGATCACAGCTTATGTACCACTCTCTTGATAAAAGCTCTGGAGTCTGATAAATCAAGTTTGTTGTAAGTATACGAGTAATAATACCATCTTTAAATGCTTCATCAAATCTCTCAAGACCACCTGTGAATAGACCAAATGTTGAGAAGATAAAGATTCTGCCCGCTTTTCTCGCCTTAAGCTCTGTTGCAACCTCAATAACACTATCACCCGACGAAATCATATCATCCATGATGATAATATCCTTACCCTCTACATCTGCTCCAAGGAACTCATGGGCAATAATAGGATTACGACCATTAACAAGCTGTGTGTAATCTCTTCTCTTGTAGAACATACCCATATCAAGACCGA
>JAZRXF010000052.1:0-13233 GCA_045600085.1 Lachnospiraceae bacterium | reverse complement strand
GTCCTTTAAAGCCTTACCAGCCTTGAACTTAGGTGTCTTAGCAGCCTTAATCTTGATTGTAGCACCTGTCTGTGGGTTTCTACCTGTTCTAGCAGCTCTCTTACCAACTTCGAAAGTACCGAAACCGATTAATGTAACCTTCTCACCCTTCTTAAGTTCCTTAGCTACTGTGTCTGTGAAAGCCTTAAGTGCAGCATCAGCGTCCTTCTTTGAAAGACCAGCCTGCTTAGCCATTGCTTCAATTAATTCTGTCTTGTTCATCGAAACTACCTCCAATTATTTAACTTTGAGGCCAATATTTAGTGGCCTAGCAAGGTTAATTATACAATATAGCCCTTATAAGTCAAGGTATTTAAGACAAAAACAATGAATAAACCCTTTATTTTTGTGGCTTTTCAGTCAATTAATGACAATTTAGCCTTCATTAGTTGATACTGCTTCTTTTTTCGCAAGCATTTCAGCCATAAATTCAGCTGCATCATCTGGAATATCATCAAGATTTTCACTACCAACATCAACTGAAAGTGGAGCTTTCTTGAATAAAATATCATACATAACAGGGATGATAAACAATGTCATAAGTGTTGAATAAGCAAGACCACCTGCAATAACAAGCGCCATACCTCTACCCATCTGACTACCCATATCATCACCGAAAATCATACTAGATTCCGCAAGAATAGTTGTAAGCGCTGTCATAAGGATAGGCCTCATACGAGTCTTACCAGTTGCTATAAGCGCATCCCTACGTTTCATTCCACCTATTCGAAGCTGATTTGTATAATCAACGAACACAATACCATTATTAACAACCGTACCTAAAAGTACGACAAATCCCATGATTGAGATGATTGAAATCTGCTCTCCAGTAAACCAAAGGATAAGGAGTCCACCAGTAAAGGCAAGTGGTAAAGTAAACAATACAATAAATGGGCTAAGCAAGCTCTGGAACTGTGCTACCATTACGAAGTAAATAAATGCACTACCCATTAACATGAGGAGTCCCATCTGTTTAACCATCTCATTAACACTCTCAGATTCACCACCAACATCAATACTGTATCCTTCTGGACACTGATATTGCTTAAGAAGTGGCTCTAGTTTTCTGGAAAGAAGTGTAATATTTTCCCCTTCCCTTGCAGATGCTGATACTGTAATGTATCGTGTATTATTCTTTCTTGACACTTCACTGAAACCATCCTGTGTTTCAACCGTTGCAATAGAGCCAAGAGGCATATCTACCTTGATATCATTATCCCAGTCATCCTTCTCTGTTACTTCAAAGTTATAATCCATAAGATTCTCAACTGTAAGTGGATCGATACCAGTTACAATCTTAACCTTAAGTTCTTCTCCATCTAAAGTAATAGATACAGAATCAGTTTCTGTAGTAATCTTTCCAGCTATAGTCTGGTATATCTGAGCAATACTAAGTCCCTTACTCATAGCAAGGTCTCTATCAATATTCAGGTGAAGTACCTGATCAGCTTCCTCCTGACCATTACTAATATCTTCAAAGCCATCGACTGAAGCTATTATATCCATTACATCCTGACTGATAGTAAGTAATGTATCAAGATTATCACCATATATAGTAACACTCATACCACTACCAGTAAGAGCACTCATATCTCCCATTCCTGCGGAATATTCTGCAGTAAGATCAAGGCCTTCCGCACAGGCTGTAAGGTCCGCCATAATACGATTAACCTCTTCGGCGCCAGCCTTTTCATTTTCAGTCGTAACCATAATTGAGTAACGAAGGAAGCCAGACTCACTACTTGATGCCTGAGATGCAATCATAGCTGAACCATTACCAGTCATAACACCAATAGAATCAATTCCCTTAACCTTATTGGCCCTAAGAAGATATTCATCCACTGTTGCATAAGCAACTTCTCTAGATGTTTCTTCTGGAACTGTTAGCGTACCTTCTATCTGGTTACTTGTCATATCAGGTATAACTACGATACCCATACGAATAACCTGCCAAATACTAAGAACTAGTAACCCAACTGCAATAAGGAGTGGAACTATCTTCACCTTAAGACAGAATGAAAGAACATTTCCATATATATCCTGAACCTTGTCAAACCATGGATGACTCTTAGGCTTAGTACGACGAAGAAGTGTTGACGATGCAGCTGGTACAACAGTCATGGCAATAATAAGTGATGCAAGCAAGCAGTAACATATTGTAAGCGCCATAGGAAGCATAAGCTCACGAACAAGTCCTGTTGTATAAATCATAGGAAGGAATACACATACAGTTGTAAGTGTTGATGCAATAACCGCACCAGCAACCTGCTTAGTACCCTGAACAGCCGCTCTAGGAGCTTCTACTCCTCGACCTCGAAGTCTGTATATATTCTCAATAACTACAATAGAGTTATCTACTAGCATACCAATACCAAGTGCCATACCTGATAACGACATCATATTAAGCGATATTCCAGAGAAGTACATTGCAACAAGTGCAAGAAGTACTGATAAAGGAATACTAATAGCAACTACGATTGTTGGAAGGAAGTCCTTTAAGAACAGCGCAAGTATAATAATGGCAAGAGCTGCACCTATTACCATGTTGGAAACAACGCTTCCTACAATAATATCGATATATTCACCCTGGTCCATCATAACCATGATATTTAGACCTGGATAAGTTGTTTCAAGCTTTGCTACAGCTGCAGCAACCTGTTTACTTACTTCATTTGTACCAGAAGTACTAGCCTTAAATACTGATAGAATTACCGCTGGGTTACCATTAAGTCTTGTATATGAAGTTGATGAGTTGTCGATAATTGTAACATCTGCAACATCACCAAGCTTAACATCTCCTATACCGTCGAGATGAACAAGTACCATACTACTAAGGTCATTAACATCAGCGAAGTTATCACCAACCTTAAGAAGCCATGAATTATCGCTGGCATCATCAATATAACCAGCAGGCATTGAGAAGTTCTGAGCATAAATAAGTGATGCAAGTGTATCAAGTGTAAGAAGTCCATTAGCGTTGGCCTGACGAAGAGCCTGCTCCTTCTGAACTTCAAACTGATCAAGGCCATCGTAGTAGCTGTCCCAGCCTTCCTTCATCTGGTCCTCACCATCACGAATCTGATCCCAACCTTCGTTAATTTGCTTCTGACCATCATTAATCTGATCCCAACCATTATCGAGCTGCTTCTGAGCATCATCAAGCTGATCTTTTGCACCATCAAGCTGCTTCTGAGCTGCATCGAGCTGAGTCTTACCATACGCAAGCTGAGCATCTGCGCTAGCGAAACCTGCAGCAGCCTGAAGTTTAGCTGTTTCAATATCAGTATAATTGACACCAAGCTTCTTCAACTGCTCTTCATATCCTGCAATGATTGTTTCTGTAGTAGCTATCTCAACCTGTAATGTTGTTTTTTCATCAATATATGGTTGTTTAGCAGCTGTATATTGGTCTCTAGCAGCTTCAAGAAAAGTTTGTTGCGACTTCAAACCTTCAAGTCCTGCAATCATTGTATCAATTTGCGATGTAATATTAGCAACCGTTGTTTCATCATTAATATTCAAACCAGCTGCTAGAAGTCCAGCCTTTAAATCTGGTGCCGTTGCTTCCATATCACCAACTGTAAAAGAATCACCGTAAGATGAAATGCTAGTTTTTAAAGCGGTTAACTGACCAATAATTGTATCTGCATTTGATATTTGAGTTAAAAGCTCATTAACTTTATTCAATCCTGGATTAGCATCAGTTCCATCGCCATTATCAATTACACCTATAGCAACATCAAGTGCTGTTAATGACGCATTTTGAGCAAGTAAAAGAGACTGGTATGTTTCAAGATCATCCAGCGCCTTTGTTGCATCAGCCAACTTATTATAAGTATCCTTCGACTTATCATCTAACTCTTTCTTTCCATCTTCAAGCTTCTTCTTGCCATCATCAAGTTCCTTCTGGGCATCTGCAAGATCAGCCTTACCATCATTAAGCTCTTTTTGACCATCTACAAGCTCCTGCTTAGCATCATTAAGGTCATTCTGTGAATCAGAAAGCTTTTTCTTACTATCAGCAAGCTGCTTTTCTGCATCCTCGAGCTGCTCTTTAGCATCATCAAAAGACTCAGCAGCTTCATCAAGAGCGTCGTTAGCCTTATTCTTAATTTTAGCATTAAGAACATCAACCTTATCCTTCTTAAGTTCTACCTGAACTGTCTTCTCAATAAGACCAAGTGAATTAACATTGGCAACGCCACCCTGTCTCTCTATCTCAGGTACAACGTGATTAGTTACAAACTTGGAAAGTTCCTCAATATCCTTACCTTCATAACCAATAGCAAGATACTGGGAAGCAAGCATATCAGTACTAAGCTCCATAATAGATGGAACGCCAACTTCATCTGGGAAATATGCCTTAACTGAGTCAAGCGCTGTTGATACCTTGACCATTACAGCATCCATATCAGTATCGTCCTCAAACTCGAGCTGAACCATACTATAGTTTTCATATGAAATACTAGTAACATTCTTGATACCAGATATAGTTCCAAGTCCGCTCTCAAGAGGTCTTGAAACTGTACTCTCAACCTTTTCTGGGCTGGCACCAGGATATGTAGTAATAACAAGGATATAAGGCAGATTGATTTCTGGAATAAGATCCATCTGCATTTTGGTAAGGCTGACAACACCAAGTATGATGAGGGCAGCTACAAGAACTAATATTGTGAACGGTTTCTTTACACTTATTTTTGGCATATTCTTTCTCTCATTTCTTCAATATGTCTATTACTGTTTTTCTCTCTAACAATTTAAATGTTTTTCTCACGAAGTATAATTATATAATATCAGTTATTGTATATCAAACTTCAAATAAGCAAAAATCAACAACTAATCTTTCTAGTTTTGTACGTTTTCGCCAATAACAAGATTCCGACCACAAAAAACACGATACATATAACCTGATTAGGACTAATAATAACACCTATATGTTCTTCTCGTAGAAAGTCTATTAATCCCTTTGCAACTGCGCATAAAATGAGCGCAACACTTTTATTATAATCTCGAAACTTAAAGTATACTGAAATGCATATGAAAAATATACAAAAATAAGTAATACTTTCTAGCATTTGTACCGGAAAAAGATTGTCCGTATGCATAAACTTATTGTTATAGCTAACAGCAAATATTCCATCATACGGAATGCCACGACAGCATCCCATTATGGAACAACCTATTTTTGATATTGCATAAAATAGTGGAAGTACTGCCAGATATGCATCCCATAAATCTTTCTTTCCTTCTTTATATATAATAGTCATAATCCATATCGATACTATTAAGCCTATAGCTCCGCCAAGCGACGAGAACCCCGCTTTAAGTAATCCTATTTTAAAACCACTGACTATAACGCCATACATCATTGCACCATATATACAAGTAATCATGCCGAGTATTATAGAATATATAATTATCGATCTTGGCATGCCACTCTTTCTAAGCAAAAAATATATAATAATAAAACTTACGACAAAACTAAGTATAAACGTTATTGCGTACGGCGATATTTCCATTCCGAAAATATGTATCATAAAAACATCCATTCCATTTCATAAAGCTATGCTTTACTCACGATTACTATTTTCCCCAATATACAAAAACAGCCAGAGATAAACCCTGGCTGTCAAAAAATCAATTGTGAATATTATGCATTCATCTGAGCTGCAACTTCTGCTGCGAAGTCTTCGTTCTTCTTCTCCATACCTTCACCAACTTCGTATCTTACGATCTTAGAGATCTTAAGAGCGCTATTTACTGATGCTAAGTATGCAGCAACTGACTGCTTTCCATCCTCTGCCTTAACATATGTCTGATCAAGAAGACAGATTTCCTTAAGCTGCTTAGAGATACGTCCATCAACAAGACCAGAGAAGATCTTGTTCTCAACGTACTCAGCCTTCTTTGCCATAGCAAGCTCAGCAAGCTTTGCAATAGCTTCCTTTGATAAGAAGTTGTATAAATACTTATCATTCTTCTTCTCAGCTAAAACAGCTGCGTCCTCATCAGAGAATAACTTCTCTGTTTCAACCTTTGTATATAACTCATTCTGAATTGGCTTTGGAAGTGAATCTGGAGCATTCAAAGCACTATCAATTGTGATTTCTTTAATCTTAGCAAGTTCATCTGCTGAGATTTCATCTCTTGAGATGTACTGTGGATTCATGGCTGCAACCTGCATAGCAACATTAGTGATTGCTTCCTTAACTGCATCGCCAGTAGCACCTGTTGCTGCTACAAGAACACCAATCTTTCCACCACCGTGGATGTATGATGCAACTTCATCACCTGTAACCTTAACGAATCTTCTAATAGAAAGCTTCTCACCGATTACAAGTGTCTTATCCTCAAGCTGTGCCTTCATGTCAAGGATTGAAACAACATCCTCACCATCACCTGCACACTCTACTGATGAAGCAAGTGCCTTGTCAGCTACTTCCTGAACAAATGACTGGAACACTTCATTCTTAGCAACGAAGTCTGTCTCTGAGTTAACTTCTACAACTACTGCTGTATTGCCAGAAGCTGCTACTCTTGTGATACCTTCTGCTGCGATTCTTGAAGCCTTCTTAACAGCCTTAGCTGCACCAGACTTCTTTAAAACCTCAACTGCTGCGTCCATATCGCCATCAGTCTCTGTAAGTGCCTTCTTACACTCCATCATACCAGCGCCTGTTGACTCTCTAAGCTCTTTAACCATAGCTGCTGTTATATTTGCCATTATTATATCCTCCTATCAAAAATGTCTTATTAAGAAAACTTACAGAGCACTATGTACTCTGTAAGTAAATTGTCTTTATATCATACCTTATAGACCACTTCGTATTCTATAAGTAGCGCATTTCTGCGAAATACTTTACTCAGCATCTGCTGCTGCGCTCTCAGCTTCAACATCTGAAACTGTCTCGCCCTGATTAGCCTCGATGATAGCGTCAGCCATCTTAGATACGATAAGCTTAACTGCACGGATTGCATCATCGTTTCCTGGGATAACGTAATCAAGTTCATCTGGATCACAGTTAGTATCAGCGATACCGATAAGTGTAATACCAAGTGAGTGAGCTTCCTGTACGCAAATCTTTTCCTTCTTAGGATCTACGATAAAGATTGCATCAGGAATTCTATCCATTTCCTTAATACCACCGATGTTCTTCTCAAGCTTATCCCACTCCTTCTGAAGGATAGCAACTTCCTTCTTAGGAAGTACATCAAAAGTACCATCCTGGCTCATCTTCTCAATAGCCTTAAGTCTCTTGATTCTTGTCTGGATAGTCTTGAAGTTAGTAAGCATACCACCAAGCCATCTCTCATTTACAAAGTACATACCACAACGCTCAGCCTCTGTCTTAACAGCTTCCTGTGCCTGCTTCTTTGTACCAACGAAAAGGATTGTACCACCCTGTGCTGCAATATCAGAAATTGCATTGTAAGCTTCGTCAACCTTACCTACTGACTTCTGAAGATCGATGATGTGAATACCATTTCTCTCTGTGAAGATGTATGGAGCCATCTTAGGGTTCCATCTTCTTGTCTGGTGTCCAAAATGTACACCTGCTTCAAGTAACTGCTTCATTGAAATAACGCTCATTTTTGTTCCTCCATAAAATAAATTGGTTTTAAATTTGCGGTTGTTAACCCGCATACTTCCACATGCTTAAAAGTACAAAACCGCGAGCGAGCGGCACCAAGCACTTATACACATGCGTGCTTTTTACGCATACCTCGGCATTATAACATGCTCCAAAGCATAGTTCAAGCCCTTTCGACGAATTAAATTCATCAAAAAGGGCTTACATACTAGTTCTTTAGTGATATGTAATTAAACAGCCTTATTAAACTGAATAATCTGAGTCTGTATCTCTTCTTCAATATTTTCAATAATATCAGCTTTCGGTCTCGATGTATAATATCCCTGAATAAAATCGACGCCAAGCTTAATAACTGTTTCAAGTTCTTCTTTCGTCTCAACACCTTCCGCAAGAACCTTGAATTTATTCTCTCTTGCAAATGATACTATGTCCTTAACAAAATGAATCTTCTGCGGATTGTTCTGAATATTAGACAAGAGCATTCTATCAATCTTAACATAGTTAGGCATATATCTAAGCAAGTTGACAATATTGGAATAACCAGTACCATAATCATCTACTGCCGTTTCTATTCCCATGCCAATAAAATTGCGTTTCATTTCATTGAGCTCATCATCGGATGCCTCAGCCTGCTCAGTAAGTTCAACTACTACCTTCTCGCCAAACTCTTCCATTAAGCGATGAATCATTTCTGCATCGTCGGATAAAAGTCTTGTACCCGGAATACTATTTACAAACAGTTTTCTCATGCCAAACTTTTCAGTCTCATCACTTACTCGTTTAAGCACATTACAGAATGTTGCTTTTTCAACATCGTACAATCTATCAAGGTGCTCGGCATATTTCAGTACATCAAGCGGCGATATAAATGGTGTTACCCTTGGCCTCATCAATGCTTCATATGCATATATAGAACCATCTTTAGCGTTCACGATTGGTTGGAAGTGATAATCAAAAAGATTCTCGTCAAGAATCTTCTTGACAATCTCAATCTTCTCCATATCTTCATCTGTAAGGTTAAGATTTTTCATCTTAATCATCTTGGCCTTATTACCATTTTTCTGGCTCACAGCTTCGCTTACAAGATCTTCCATTTGCGTAAGGCTGTTAATATTTCTTGTTGCCACACCTGCGTGAATAGAAATCTTATGATTAGCGTTCTTGTTATACTCCTCAATCATCTCTTCAAGTCTGGCAAGTATAATATTAGCTGTACTATTATTATTCTCTGCTGTAAGTTCAGCTACAATCAATACATCATTACCAAGCCTACAACACATTGCGCCTTCATCAGTTGACTTAAATACAAGTATCGCCAAATCATGAATAAGCGCCTCACCTTCCTTACGTCCATACTCACTATATATATCATCAAGTCCATCAAGTTCTATTGCAAGGATTGTATCAAAATAGCCAATTGCGGCACCATGTTCTACCATTGGTCTAATGTGTTTAACAAAGCCATCGTAATTAAACATACCAGTCGAAACATCATTAATCTGTATCTCTTCCGCAACTTCCTTGGCTTTTATAATTCTTGAATTACGTCTATAACATTCTAAACCTAGCATAACCGTATGCGTCCAGGCTGAATATGCTGCATCATAGCATTTAGGGTTGTCTCCATAGCTTATGACTGAATAACCAAATGTAACATCATCAAAGGAAACCGGAGAAAATATAAATCCCCTCGGATGATCACACTCATCATATAAAAGTGGTAACATATCCTTTGTATCAAATTTGATACCAAAATTCACAACGTCAGCGCCTATTTCTTTTGGGCCACATATAAGTACTGGACACATTTTATCAGTATAGCCTTGTTTTATATCAGTATCATCTATTTCTATAACTTCATTGGCCCATACATCATTAAGGCATAAAACAAAATGCTCGAAATCACGTATCTGATAACTAAAGTTCTTAATAGCAGAAATCAGCGATTTAAAGTCCGTTTGCAGCACTAGCCCTTCAGTAAGTCCACTATATCTAGAAAATACTGAATGATATTGCTTAAAAGAGTTCCACTCAAAATTAGTAGTCTTATTTTCCATTCTAAGCTGAGGAAGGCAACCACAGCTCTCACCTTCATAAATATTCCACTGATAATCAAACTCTTCCAGTTCTTTTCCTTGAAGCATATTGTGAATACACTCAGCAGCATACTCACCATAAGCACCAAAAGGTATTAATACAGATGTAATAGGCACTGGACACTCACGTCCCATTTCTGCCGAATCAAATCCTGATACCGCCACATCACCAGGAACCTTGTAACCATGCTTAACCAGAGCCTCACATACTCCAAGTGCAGTATAATCATTGGCACACATAAATGCTTCTGGCATCTTTTTGCCTTCACTAATCATACGCTCGACAATATCTATCCCACCAGTATACCAATAATTGCCATAATATATATTGTTCTCATCAACAGACAGATTATTATCTCTCATGCAATTAATAAATGCCTGCAATCTCTGCTGTGCATAAATATGACTCGTAGGGCCACTAATATATACTAAGTCCTTATATCCATGAACATTTATCATATGTTCAAAAAGATTAGTAATCGCGTCCTGCTGATTCATAATAATATATGGAAAATAATCATTCTTCTGATCAACAAATAATACCGGTTTACTTCCAGCATGAATAAGGAGTCTTTCCTCTATTGCAGTCATAAGTCCAGCCGAAGAAAGAATATCAGGAGTAACAACAAAAGCATCAAACTCCTGCCAATTAATAAGAGTGAATATATTTCCTTCAGCAACCTCACGAAGCGTAGTCTCAGGCTCTTTATCATAGCTTGCAAATATACATACATCATAATCATACGAAAAAGACCTCTTCATGAAGCCTTCCGTAAATTCTTTAATATATGTTTCTTCGACCTGAGCCGTCAAAAATGCAATGCGTTTTCTCATTAGCACCTCATATTTCCATATAATCACGATGTTATAATGATGTACAAGCCTAATACGCTTCAAATATTATCTAATTATAACAAAAAAAGGACTATTTACATAGTCCTTTTTGGTAGAATTTACGCAAGCTTGTTTGTGCAAATTACTTTAAAAGCTCAATACCACCGATAAGTGGAAGTGGCTTCTCCTCGCCCTGAATAGCTGAAACAAGTCCCATAATCCAGAATACGAAAATTGCAATACCACCTACTGCACTAACAATCCAACCAAGAATTGGAATAATTGCAACAACGCTGACAGCTACAGAAGCGATTGTAAGTACAAGTGACTGATTAAGCCAGAACTTAGCGCCTTCCTTATCACCAGCTAAAAATGCAACTAACCAAAGAATAAGTCCAAAGTAAGAAATAATTGCTGTTACTTTTGCGTTCATTTTGTTCTCTCCCTATAAATGTTATTTTTGTTGCTACGCAACATTTAGTTGTTTACAAAGAGATGATACACTATATTTAAGCAAATGTCTATTAAAAATTCTTACGTAAACTGATTTATCGTGGTTTTTAATCCATTTTAGCAACAGCATTAATAATATTGCAAGCACAGAACTGAAGGTCAGCCTTCGTAATCTTAAAGCCGTCAATTTCTTTATTTTCTTTGATTGCGTCTATTATATCTGTGACATTTTTCTCACAGCCTGGCATCTGAAGATCATTACCTGCAAATATACATCCTGTCGATGCTGATATTGGATATTTCGCTTCATACTTGCCTGTAATCCAAGGTACATCCACTGAAGTAAACCAGTCCGTCATAACAACACCTTCAAAGCCCCACTCATCACGGCATACCTTCTGAATCAAGTCATAACTATTGGCAGTATGCACTCCGTTAAGAAGATTGTATGATGTCATAATAGATGCAGGTGACGATTCCTTAACTGCAATCTCAAAGCCTTTAAGATAAATTTCTCTCATGGCTCTTTCGCTAACATGAGCATTAACAAAGTATCTATTATCTTCCTGATTATTAGCCGCAAAATGCTTGATAGTAGTACCTCTTCCACTATGCTTCTGGACTCCTCTTGTTATTGCAGCTGTAACCTTACCTGCAACAAGCGGATCCTCAGAATAATACTCAAAGTTTCTTCCGCAAAGTGGATTTCTATGAATATTTAGTGCTGGAGCAAGCCACAAGTCTACGCCAAAATGCTCCATCTCACTACCAATCATATTGCCAAGTTCTTCTACGCCTGTTTCATCCCATGACATTGCAAGTGCCCATCCAATTGGCATTGCCGTACAATACTGATAATAATCAATACTATTCGTTTCATCATACTTTTCATCAAACGGTGCAACATGATCACCAAACATTTCACCGCCTGGAATAATATTACCTTCCAAATCAGTTTTAAAATGAGGCTGCAATCTTATACCTGCAGGGCCATCCGCCATTATAAAGTTCTTCACGCCTCTAGACTGCTTTATAACAGAAGAACTATCTGCTGCAGCACCTGGTACTATAAACGAGAAATTACCCACTACGCCAGCTTCGCCGATTCTACTAGTACCAACGCAAAGCTCTGCCATCTCTTCTATGGACAGCTGAGAAACAAGCTGCTTAGCACTTCTCTTTCCAGACTTCACATCATCCATAATCACTTTTTCATCTATATCGCTAGTTAATTCCTGCTTAGCGCCTGAGTATAATGTATTCTTTTTCGCTATACTATTAGCATCAATAATGATTTTATCAATATTAGTTGTATCAAAAGCCGCTTTATTATCAGGCTTGATTTCAATGAGCTCTCTATCAAGCGCAAATACATTTTCACACTGAAGAGTAACAACTCGTTCTCCAAGTGAAAGAACCTTGACCGGCTTAGCATCTGCGGAACTATTGCCCACTAATACGCAGTATTCTCCTGCTTCCAAAACCCAGGCTGCATTGTCTGTATCGTAAGAAGCAATATTTGAGATATCAAAAGATATCTCCATATTTTCGCTTTGGCCAGGTGCTATAAGCCCAGTTTTCTTATATGCTGCAAGAGCCTTCACAGGCTTAACAAGCTGCCCATCCGGACTAGCAACGTATACCTGAACAACCTCTTTACCTGCATATTCATTACCTGTATTACGAACTACTGCTGACACAGTAACCATTGGTCCAAGTACACTAACATCTTTTACATCAATATCAAATGTTGTATAAGAAAGGCCATAGCCAAATGGATAAATAACCTTCTTGCCTGCTTCTTCAAATGTTTCAAAATATCTGTAACCAACAAAAATATCTTCTGTATATTCAACATAATCAAGTGAATTATGGAATGTATCTGTATATGGATAGTCTGTAAGGTCACGTGCAAATGTATCACATAACTTACCTGATGGATTGCCGTCACCGAAGAGAATCTCTGCTGTTGCGAGACCGCCTTCGATACCTCCCTGCCATGCAAGAAGACCAGCACCTAACATATCATCATCTTTAATCCATGATACATCAACCATACCGCCTACATTCATTACAACAATTACATTTGAGAAGTTGAATTTAACCTTATCAATCATTTCCTTTTCAGGAGTTGTAATGTAGAAATCACTTGGTTCAAAAATAGAAGTAGCTTTCTCATAAAGGTCAATTCCATATAGATCAAGTCCTTCAAGATTAAG
>JAZRXF010000051.1:0-2547 GCA_045600085.1 Lachnospiraceae bacterium | reverse complement strand
AACACACGGAGGACTTAATCAGCTTCAGGAAAGACTTTGTGTAAGACCTACATCAGAAACATTATTCTGCGATTATTACAAGGGTGTTATTCACTCATATAGAGATTTACCACAGGTATGTAACCAGTGGTGTTCAGTAGTTCGTTGGGAGAAGGAAACAAGACCATTCCTTCGTTCACGTGAGTTCTTATGGCAGGAAGGTCATACAGCTCATGCTACAGCTGAAGACGCTGAGGCAAGAACAGTTCAGATGTTAAATGTATACGCTGATTTCCTTGAGAATACTCTTGCTATCCCAGTAATCAAGGGACAGAAGACAGACAAGGAGAAGTTCGCTGGTGCTGTTGCTACTTATACAATAGAGGCACTTATGCATGATGGTAAGGCACTTCAGTCTGGTACAAGCCACAACTTTGGTGATGGATTTGCCAAGGCGTTTGGTATCCAGTATACAGACAAGGAGAACAAGCTTCAGTATGTACACCAGACATCATGGGGTATGACAACAAGACTTATTGGTGCAGTTATCATGGTTCACGGTGACAACTCAGGACTTAAGCTTCCACCTAAGGTAGCTCCTACTCAGGTTATGATTGTTCCTATTCAGCAGAAGAAGGAAGGCGTACTTGATAAGGCTTTTGAACTTAGAGATGCTCTTAAGAAGGCTGGAGTACGTGTTAAGGTTGATGATACAGATAAGAGTCCAGGATGGAAGTTCTCAGAGCAGGAGATGCGTGGTATCCCTATGCGTATTGAGATTGGACCTAAGGACATTGAGAATGGCAAGTGCATAATCGCTCGTCGTGACAATGGTGAGAAGATAGAGGTTGCTCTTGGTGACGTTGAAGCCAAGGTTGCAGAGCTTATTGTAGATATTCAGAACAATATGTACAAGATGGCTAAGGAGCACAGAGATGAGCATACTTATGTTGCTCGTAACTTCGATGAGTTCGTTAAGACATTCGAGGAGAAGGCAGGATTTGTTAAGGCTATGTGGTGTGGAGAGCAGGACTGCGAGGATGCAATCAAGGAGAAGCTTTCTGTAACAAGCCGTTGTATGCCATTTGAGCAGGAAAATCTTGATGACAAGTGTGTATGCTGTGGTAAGCCAGCTAAGAAGATGGTTTACTGGGGACGTGCATATTAATATTGATTTGATTAAAGTATTTTAATTGAAAGAAGGAAATATAAATGAATATACTTGTAATTAACTGTGGTAGTTCATCACTTAAGTATCAGCTTATCAACTCTGATACAGAGGATGTATTAGCTAAGGGACTAGTTGAGAGAATAGGTATCGACGGAAGCTGTCTTACTCATACTCCAAGTGGTAAGGATAAGGTAGTTATCAAGGAGTCTATTCCAGATCATAACAAGGCTGTTAAGATGGTTATCGATGCGCTTGTAAATGGTGAGTATGGCGTAATTAAGAGTCTTGATGAAATCGATGCTGTTGGACACAGAGTTGTACATGGCGGCGAGAAGTTCGACAAGGCTGTTATTATTACAGATGAAGTAATGAAGGATATCGAAGAGCTTTCAGCATTAGCTCCTCTTCATAATCCAGCTAACCTTATTGGTATTAATTCTTGTAAAGAGAACATGCCAGGTAAGCCACAGGTAGCAGTATTTGATACAGCATTCCATCAGACAATGCCAGCTAAGGCTTATATGTATGGTCTTCCATATGAGTATTATGAGAAGTACAAGGTTCGTAGATATGGTTTTCACGGAACAAGCCATGATTTCGTATCAAAGCATGCAGCAGAGCTTGTAGGAAAGAACAGAGATGATCTTAAGATTATCGTTTGCCACCTTGGTAATGGTGCTTCTGTATCAGCAGTTAAGAATGGTAAGTGTATAGATACAAGTATGGGTCTTACTCCACTTGAAGGACTTATCATGGGTACAAGATCAGGTGACCTTGATCCAGCTATTATTGACTTTATCTGTGAGAAGGAAGGTCTTTCAGCAGATGAGATGAACAGTGTACTTAATAAAAAGTCAGGTATTTATGGACTTTCTAACTATACATCAAGTGATTTCAGAGATCTTTGTGATGCTGAAGCTGATGGTAATGAGTACGCTAAGCTTGCACTTGATACATACTGCTACAGAGTAGCTAAGTATATTGGTTCTTATGTATGTGCAATGCAGGGGGTAGATATCATCGCTCTTACTGCTGGATGTGGTGAGAACAACTACAGAACAAGACGTGGTATCTGCGAGTACCTTGGATATCTTGGAGTAGAGGTTGATGATGAGAAGCTTAAGATTCGTGGTGAGGACCTTATCGTATCAACACCTGACAGCAAGGTTAAGGTAATGATAGTACCTACTAACGAAGAGCTTGCTATCGCTAAGCAGACAGTAGAGTTACTTTAATCATAAAAACAACAAAAACTTGCAAAGAGTAGCATGTATGTGCTACTCTTTTTTTGTAGATATGTTGTCGGTACGATATGTCTTTATCTCATGTAAATTTCTATTATGATCATGGGATTATATTAGTTTTAGACATTTGCCATGCAAGGTCTATTTAATTAA
>JAZRXF010000050.1:0-26291 GCA_045600085.1 Lachnospiraceae bacterium | reverse complement strand
CACCAAAGTATATCCAAAATTAACAATAGCTGTATAAATTCTGGATAATACAAAAGTATACTTTGGTAGTTTTGCTTTAATTAATAGTTGTTTGTTATCCACCAAAGCTGTCATAGAAGTATCTGTTGCTGTTTTAAAAAGAGTCCAAAATGTAGTTCCTATCAAATAATAAATAGGAAAGTTTTGTATATCTCTTCTAAACATATATGAAAAAATAAGAGACATAACTATCATATTGAGCAAAGGATTTAATATACTCCATACAATGCCAAGCTTACTTCTCGCGTATTTTCTTTTTATCTCTCGACCTGTCAGCTCTTTTATGACAAACCAATACTGCTTTTTCGATGATGGAGAATCAAAATATAAATCTGTACTTTTATTCTTTTCCATTACACTCCACCCATCTTTTGGTATTCTGCACACACGGTTTTGGCTTCTCCTACCATCTGTAGTACACCCTTCTCTATCCAAGCAACCTTGGAACAGTTTTCTAGTATCGTGCCCATACCATGACTTACCATTAGTACTGTCGAGCCACCATGTATCATTTCTTTTATCCTAGCTAGGCTCTTCTTTCTGAAGAACTCATCACCAACAGACAGCACCTCATCTAATATGAGTATCTCAGCTGCATCGCCTGCTGTTGCTATGGCGAATCCTAGCCTGCTGACCATACCGCTCGAGAAGTTTTTCACCTTCTCATCCACAAAGTCTCCTAGCTCAGCGAACTCAACTATTTCATCGAAGTGATCATCGAGGAACTTCTTGCTATAGCCTATGATTGCTCCATTGAGATATATATTCTCTCTGGCTGTAAGCTCCATATCGAAACCTGTACCAAGGGTAAGAAGCTGTACCTTACTTCTATCAACCACTACTCGTCCCTTGCTAGGGCTGAGTGCTCCCGATACTATTCGAAGGAGCGTACTCTTACCAGAGCCATTGGTTCCTATTATTCCTACTACCTCACCCCTGTAGATATCAAAGCTGACATCATTGAGCGCGAGCAGTTCTCTATAGGTAACCTTTTTCTTGAACTTCTGAATCAGAAATTCCTTGAGGCCCGATGCATCACTGGTTGATATCTTGAACTTCATAGTTACGTTCTGAATTGATATCACGGGTTCTTCGCTAATTTCCTCGTAAACTTCCTCATCCGATTCGTCTATATATTCTTCCTGATATTCATCCTCGTCTGTATATTCTTCTTCATCGAAGTCCAGTATCTCTATGTCTTCATCTGTATCATCATTTTTTTTCTTGATGATACGAAGAAGTATCACCTGAGAGACTATGAAGAGTACCGCTACTGCTGCGATGATTATGATATTATTACGGCTTAGTATCCCCGCGACATTGTTATTGCTAGTACTATCGTTATAAAGTGGATACAGTTCATTATTAATTCCTATCCTATAGAAATCACCAATTCCATCACTGTCTATGGCATATATGATTCCATCTAGCGTTGCATTATCACTTATGGTTTCTGGTAGTCTTGGGACTGCCTCGGCTGATACGTATATGTACTCCCTGCCATCCCTGGCGATAATCATCGATACTGGGTAAGCCTTGTCATCCTTTATGGCGTATGGATAACCATTACCTGCATCATCCGACAGGTATAATATCTGAACGCTACCGCCAGCATCCGTGAGGTATATCACGTCCTTACTGTTATATACTCCTGAGATAAGCTGATACTTCCAGTTGATTCTCTCTGGAAGCATACTGTTATGATCCACTACGTATAGAGCCTCACCACTTGGTGCCACTAGCGTCATGATAGCGTTACCTGACACTGTAGCAGCGAGTTTTGCCTCCTGCTCCGCTTTTTCGGCTTCCTCGGCAAGTCTCGCGGCTTCCTTCTCGGCTTCCCTCTGCGACAGGATATCTTTGTAGTCACTTATGTAGTCATAACCAAGGATATCCATACCATCCACGTCAATTACTGCCGTGGTATTCTCATCAAGCTGATAGCTTTCATAGGCTGCTGATTCTAGCCCATACATCTCAACTTTATCAACAGCTATTCCAGCAGGTCCTGAGTGAGCAGCATAAAAGCTAAGGCTGTATGTGATAGTATCTCCTGTACCTGTACCCTCTAATACCAGTACTCCATCTTCTGTTACTTCATCGGCACCGCTCTTATAGTCAATTCTGCCCTTGTCGTATACTATTTCTACGTGGTAGTAGCCAACACCACCACTGGCTTTTATCTCTACCCCTACTGTAAAGTTACTATTTTCCCTTATCTCATAGGATTCCTGGTCAAAAGTAACCTTCACTTCTCCTGCGTATGCCTTATACGCCGGAAATATCATTAGGAGCAATACTAGTACCACTGTTATTGCAGCGGTAACTCTTACTCGTAACTTGTTCATCAATTTCTTCTCTTGCTTTTTCTTAAAAATACAAAGTACTTATACAGCCGGATATGTATCAGACTGCTCCAGACTCTCTTTCCGCACCTTACAGCGCTTCCCTCTAGCCAAGCACTTTCATATATCGTGGCCTTTTTCAGGCCTATCATTATCATTAGCTTTCTTATAAACCACTGGTTCTTAATCTGCTCATAGGTAAGCTCTGCTGCCACCTTTTTTTGTGAATCTTCTAAAAGGTCTGCTGAGAACCTATTGTCTCCATATGTCTCGACCTCCAGCATGGAAGGCTTTGACATAAATAGCTCCATAAGCTTCTCTATGATTTTTTGAACCTTTTTATTGTCTAGCGTAGTATGATTATCAGCGTACTTTTTCATAAAGCTTTCAAGTACTCTGATATTTTCATTCATCTGCTCGCTATTAGGATTGCCCTTAGCTTCCTTTACAGCTTCGTATCCATCCATACCTCTTTCATAAGAAAGAGTCATACCTTCATCATTTGAAACGATTGTCTCAAATAATGAATTGGCAAATCTTACTTTTCTTCTGATACCTCTACGCGGCAAGAAGTAATAGGCATGATACTTCTTTTCATTCGCGTCTCTTGGTGTCTCATACATCCCGAAGTAATACCCTTCGAGCTGCAAGTTTGTATCAACAGACTGCATCAGTCTTTCTATACTATCCTGAAGGGTACCAATCCAGCCGCTATCAACGACTGCGATATGCTCACCACCTAGCATTCCTTCCTGACGTAGGTACGCTATAGCATTCTCATAGCACTCCCTGGAATGAGCTTCTATATATCCATATATTTTTTTAGAACTGGCCAGCTCACTCTTTAGCTTCATGACTTCGCTATAGTTAAGGATTCTATCCTTTCTATCCTGCCAGCCTATTTCTTCTATGACCTCAGCCATCTCTTCACTAGTTAGTGCTGCTCTTTTTAATATCTTAATCAGCGTAATATCTATACCACCAACACATATCTGGTCGAAAGCTTTATTAATATCAAGGTGATATGAAGGAAGTCGCATCGAGTACCTTGATACATTGATATACCTGCACTCTATGTTTAGCTTCCGTGCTTCGCATATACTTCGCCCTATGAGATACATCTGGTATCCATCTCGGCTCAGAAAAAATAGTCTCTTCACGCCTAAGTGCGTCGCGTCACTTAGCACCCACTCTACAAATCCAATTAGCGCTGGGACAAATACTCGCAGGTATAACTGCTGTGATTCTTCTTCGCACTCCCTGTCCACTTCCTGGATTAGCCCAGCTAACTCAGGATATTTATTTATTACCCTGTCGTACTCTGCCAGTCTTTTATTAATCATTGCCACCACCAGAGTTATCTGTTGGAACCTCGGTTGGTATCTCAACTGGTATCTCAGTAGGAGCTGTATTGTCAGTCGGAGCAACCTGAGTATTATCAATTACTGTATTGTCAGTTATCGTAGGGTCTACTGGTGGATTAACCACTGGCTGATTAACTACAGGAGTATTAACAACTTCACCTTCTTTACGAACATTGGCTGCTGTTACGTACGCTACTCGTCCGTTATAGCTTATTTTGAGCCAAGCTTCGTCCTCAGTAGTTTCTATCACCTGTATGGTATCGCCCCACTCAAGTCTTCCAAGCTGAGCCGATGTCTCATCAGGCTTATTATGCACGTAGGTTCTTCTAGCCATAGTCCTCTCTTCAAGTTCTTCGTCTCCTACTGCTTCCATCTTCTCTGATACATAGTCTGGAATCGGTTCTACTACTACCTCTTCCTTTTCTATAACAACTGGCTGCAGAGTAAACTCTACTGGGCCAAGGTTACTTGTATTCTTATATGTGATTTCCTGAGGAGTTTCGCCTCCTGCACATCCAACTAAGCTTACTATTGTCAAGCCTAGTAGCATGACTTTTATCATCTTCATATATCTATACCTATATTTAATATCTATGTTGCTGTATTATTACATCACTTCGCTGCCTGCCTACGCTTTATGGCGATAAGCAGTTTATTGGGAACCAGTCCACCTATTATAGGTCTCGCAACATATATCCAGCCCTTAGGTCCTAGCATCCCCATAGCCTTGAAGTTTCTATATCGGAGCTTCGCTTCAGCTACTCGGTACTTCATCTTGCGCTTAGCAAAAGCCTTACTATCCTCTCTATACTGGAATAGATATTTTTGTATGTTGTATCCTCTAAATCCAGCACGGCGAAGTCTCATAAACAGCTCATAGTCTTCGCACCTGAAGGTTTCTTCACTGACAAGATAGCTATCAGTCTGATCAAAAAGTGACTTTCTATACATAACTGTTGGATGAACGTATGGTGAGTACTTCAGGTAATCCTGATACTCAGGCTTCTCAGGCATATTTCTTCTGCCCCATACACCTTTATCATCGAAAAGCTCTGTATTGCATCCACACCAGCTGTACTCCTCGTGATTCTCCAGGAAATCAAGCTGCTCCTGAAGCCTGGTTGGAAGTGATATATCATCGGCATCCATTCTGGCTATATACTCGCCGCGTGCCTTGCTGATACAAAAGTTTAGTGAAAAAGCAAGGCCATTGTTCTCTTCCTTACCCATCAGAACTATCCTGTCATCCAAACTCCCCAGGTCTCTTATGTACTTACCAGCTTCTGGTGTCGAACCATCGTCGTATATGATAAACTCAAAATCCTGAAAGGTCTGATCCAGTATGGACCTGACTGACTGCTGCAGTGCCAAAGCATCCCATTGGTTATACACACCCATTATTACCGATATCTTTGGCCTAGACTTATCCACGCTTTTCGTCCACCTTTCGCATGGCCTCATGGTATATTGAGGTCATAAGCGTATTGTTATTATCCTTCGAAAACTTTCTAACACTATCACGGCACTTTTCCGCCATACGCTGGCGCTCTTCATTGTCATCGTGAAGTCTCGTTATAGCTCTCTTGAAATCATCCACGTCTGCTGCATCGCATATATATGCATTCTCTTCACTAATAGCGTATTCCCTGGTTCCTCTATTATCAGCGACTATAAGAGGCACACTACTTGAAAGCGCTTCTATAGCAGCTACGCCAAGACCTTCTCTAATAGAAGGAAAAGCAAAGCAATCAGCACTACGCAGTATCTCTTCCATATCTGTCCTGAAGCCCAGAAGCTTTACCCTGTCATGAAGCCCTAGTTCATCAATTAACGCCTGTAGCTTCTCTTCCCCAGGTCCCTTGCCACAAATTGAATAATATATATCATCATATTCACACTGGGCTATTGCCTTTATTACAACCGACTGGTTCTTGTTATCATTGAGCTCCGCCGCAGTAACGATATGAAATGCATCCTTTGGAACTCCTATTGATTCTCTTACAGCATTCCCACGAGACTCATCGCCATCAGCCTTGAATCTTTTCATATCAACGCCTACGCCGTGGATTTGTCTGACTAGTCCATCCTTACGTAGGTGAAATCTCTTGGCTTTCTTATAATCTTCCTTATTGATGGTCACAAGTATGTCTGTCTTATGAGCCATCCATCGCTCCATGGTGTAGTACAGTAGCCAGTTGATAACTGGTGCACCTTTATAAAAGTGAAAACCATGGGCCGTATATATGGTAACTGGTTTCATACTGCTATAATGCGCAGCGTATCTACCATCAACTCCACCCATAGGATTGTGGCAGTGAACCAGATTAATCTTTTCCGTATCGATAATATGTATCAGCTGCTTTATTACTGTCAGGTGTTTTCCGATCCGAAGCGGACTTTTATGTATATCTGTCTGATGAAGTATTATCCCCTGATCCTTAAGCTTCTTCTTATCAAATGAATAAATAGGATTCCTAAAGTTGGATGCATAGTGTACCTCGTATCCTTCGCTCTGTAGTATCCTCACATCATTCATGGCAAACTGTGGTACAAATCCGCTTATTGTAGTAACTATGAGTGCTTTTTTCTTCATTACCTACTCCTACTCGGCTAGTACCGACGAGATTCTACTCTTGGCACCATCAATACTTGTCTGATTAGGTAACATTACATACAAAGCTGTCCCTGGTACTGAATAGGTATACTCATAACTACCTGTACCAGTTACGCTATATGTCTCTATTTGCCAGTTAATATTATTACCAAGCTGATAGCTTACGATATCGTATATAACTGACGCGGGCATATCTGTCTGATATGTTCCATTTAGCTGACTCAATGTATTACTGTAGTTGTATAGGAAATCTTTTGTGCATAGCTTAGTCACCATGGCTTTGATGACTTCCATCTGATTCTTGCCACGTTGATTATCGCCATCTGGAAAGGCATGTCTCTCTCGAACGAATGCCAAGGCTTCTAGACCGGTCAGGTGATTGTATCCTGCCTGATATGTTTTTATAGGGTCGACTGTAAATGTATACTCAGAATAAACATCTATTCCACCCATAGTATCTATTATTGACTCGAAACCGCTGAAGTTCATACGAACAAAGTAATCAACATCCACACCGTACAGACTTTCCATTGCACCTATAGAGCAGTCAACTCCGTATATTCCTGCATGAGTAAGCTTGTCGCAGGCACCACTACTAACTGGCAATGGGACATAGTAGTCCCTTGGTGTATTGACTAATAAAATCTTACCTGATGACATATTTACGATTGCAAGGATATTAACATCACTTCTACTTGTGGTATTAACACTTCCCCATACATCTATACCACTCAGGTACAAGATGAAGGTATCCTCATCGGAGCTAAGCTTGATATCAGGATTAAGAGCTACCTGATTGTTATCTTCATCCGATATAGTTTGCTCCAAAGACTCCGCGTTAGTATCTGATACGGATGGTTCATCTGTATCGCCTACGTTCTCTATGTCTTCGATATTTTCCGTATTTGTAGTTGTTTCTTCAGCTGTTATTTCTTCTCTAGTTGTATCGTCAGTATTCTCTTCAGCTACCAGCCCCTCATCACTTATTGGCTCTACTTCGACCTGTGTATTAATGTCCGCTTTAACTGGAACATTGTTATCATTCGCGCAGCCCATAAATAATGAAGAAAGTATGATTGTAATAACTACAATCCAACCAGCTTTTTTCATTGTTTTCCCCATTTAGACGCATCAAACCCGAGATAATACTTAGCTTTTCTAATTTATTACCTCGTCGCATCAATTGTTTGATAGTCAAATTTTTATTTTTGATTCAATATTATTTTAGTAAATATATTTACTAAGTGCAATAGTAAATATATTTACTAATATCAATCCAAGAAAATATAACTATCTATACTGTAAATATGGAAAACGAATATACGATATATCAACGAAGAATAAAAGATTTACGGGAAGATCATGACTATACACAATTAGATGTTGCTATATATCTTGGAACTTCCCAGACTATGTATGCCAGGTATGAACGAGGTGCCAATGAGCTCCCTATAAGGCATCTCATAAAGCTATGTGAACTATACTGCGTATCCTCTGATTGGATACTTGGAATCGAAAATACACATAAAAATAAAAATATGGTTAAAAAATAACGCCTACCAAAGTTTAATCAACTTTGATAGGCGTTATTTAAACCCCTCGAATTCGATGGGTTATCTTTTTTAATTACTCATCCCTCGATATACGATCCTTCAGAATCTTTCGGAACTCATCATCAAGAGCTTTATCAAGCTTACGGAATTCATCTTCCTCGGAATCTTCTACTGACTCTTCTGATTTAGTATCTTCCGATTTATCTGTTTCTGCTTCAGTAGCTTTCGATTCAGTAACTTCTTCTTTGACAACTTCTGTTTCAGTAGCTTTATTCTCAGTAGGCTCTTCCTTTTTTGCTTCTACCTTAGTCTCATCGAATGAAGTTTTATCTGTATCTTCTGGCTCTACTTCCTTAGCTGTAGTCTCACCCTTTGATTTGTCAATCATAGCTCCTGGGAATGAACCATAGCTCATATCCACTTTAGCCTTTTCGGTATCCTCTTCTGATTCACCAGATTCTCTATCGTTATCAGATATCTCCTTGGCTTCACCAGAGATTGTAAGGCTTACACCATCTCGCTCTGCCTTAAGCTCTTCAAGGCTTTCCTTACCCTTATCCTTGCTAGGCATTGGAAGTCCCTTTTCCTTGCAGTATATCTCCATGAACTCACGACCTGTGATTGTTTCCTTCTCAATAAGATAGTCGGCAATCTTGTCCATGACATCGCGGTTTTCCTTGAGGATTTTCTTGGCTTCCTTGTAAGCATCCTTGAGGATCTTCATAACCTCTTCATCGATGCCTGCTGCTGTTTCATCAGCACAGTTCATAACAGCTCTTCTGTCGAGATACTCACTTTCCACGGATTCAAGACCCATAAGACCGAATCGCTTACTCATACCGAATCTTGTAACCATAGCTCTTGCTATCTTAGTAGCCTTCTCGATATCGTTGGAAGCACCTGTAGTTACTGTATCGAATACTATCTCCTCGGCTGCTCTACCACCAAAAAGTGATACAAGCTCGGCTTCAAGCTCAGCCTTGGTCTGAGTATACTTCTCTTCTTCAGGATAGCTGAGTACGTATCCAAGAGCACCCATTGTTCTAGGAACGATAGTGATCTTCTGAACAGGCTCGCTATGCTTCTGAACAGCGGATATAAGTGCGTGACCAACCTCATGGTAAGTAACAATCTTACGCTCCTTAGGAGAAAGAATCTTGTTCTTCTTCTCCTTACCCATACTTACAAGCTCAACGGCCTCTAAGATATCCTTCTGGGATACGAACTGTCTCTTATTCTTAACTGCTATAATAGCAGCTTCATTAATCATATTGGCAAGGTCGGCACCTACAGCACCTACTGTTGCAAGACCGATTGCATCAAGGTCAACTGTCTCATCCATATGTACATTCTTGGCATGTACCTTGAGGATTTCAACTCGTCCTTTAAGATCAGGCTCATTAACAATAACTCGTCTATCGAATCGACCTGGACGAAGAAGTGCCTTATCAAGTATCTCAGGTCTGTTAGTAGCAGCCAGGATTATGATACCCTTCTTGGCATCGAAACCATCCATCTCTGAAAGGAGCTGGTTAAGTGTCTGCTCACGCTCTTCATTGCCACCGCCATACTTGCTGTCACGGCTTCTACCGATAGCATCAATCTCATCGATAAATATAATACATGGTGCATTCTTCTCAGCTTCGCTAAAAAGATCACGAACTCTTGAAGCACCTACACCTACGTACAGCTCTATAAAGTCAGAACCAGCCAGCGAATAGAAAGGAACCTTGGCTTCACCTGCAACTGCCTTGGCAAGAAGAGTCTTACCAGTACCAGGAGGTCCAACAAGCAGTGCACCCTTAGGAATCTTGGCACCAATCTTGGCATATTTATCAGGATTGTGAAGAAAGTCTACTATTTCAACCAGTGATTCTTTCGCTTCGTCCTCACCTGCAACATCGGCAAATGTCACACCTGTTTCCTTCTCACCATATACCTTGGCCTTGGACTTACCTACGCCCATACCAAAGCCGCCTGACTTCGATGACATCCTTCTAAACAGGAAGCTAAGGAGTACCCATACAAGTACAAGTGGAAGTACGTAGTTGAGTAATATAGAAATAAGAAGTGTACTACCATCCTCAACAGTTCTTCTTACCTCAATATTCTTCTCAAGAAGTCTACTAGCAACTGTTTCATAGTCTTCCATCACACCTGTATAATAGGTTTTTTCAGCATTATACCCAGCGAATGGTACAAGGAACATGGATGTATTATCATTCTCTACCTGCTCCTCGCTCTTAGTCTTAATAATAAGTCGGTCAGAATTAACTACTACCTTCTCAACCTTGCCCTCATCAACCATTTGAACAAATTCGTTGTATGATACTTCTTCTGTGGATGAGCTGCTGCTCGCACGAAGAACATAGCTGATACCAAGGAGGAATATAATAGATACCACAGCAAATACCAGGAATCTTGAGGAGCCAGGACCTTCGTCTTTTCCTCCTCTATTGCTGTTATTTCCACCACCTGTACTTTTGTTGTCGTCCTGGTTGCCCCCAGGAGTATTCTCATATTCATTACGAGAATCTTTTGATTCTACGAGTTTAAACATTATTACCTGTCCTTATTAGTTCTAGTTATTAATTGTGATAAAGCTTTTTAGTCTGATAATCAGGCTCACATGTAAGGTTTGTTCCAAGCTTCTTGAATACCATTACATCAACCTGGCTAAGGATAACGCTTGAATGAACCTCTGAACCCTTGAGGTTAGAAAGCTGATCCATAGCTGCCTTGGCCTTTTCATCAGTTACTGCACATATACTAAGCGCAAGAAGAATCTCATCAAGATGAAGAAGTGCATTCTTGCTACCAAAATGCTTGGCCTTGAGTTCCTTGATAGGATTGATAATTTCCGGTGTTAAAAGTAATACATCATCATCTAGTCCGGCCAAAATCTTGAGAGCATTGAGAAGCATAGCTGATGATGCTCCAAGAAGCTCACTTGTCTTGCCGGTGATGATACGTCCATCTGGGAGCTCCATGGCTGCTGCTGGCTCGCCAGTTGCCTCAGCCTTAACCTTGGCTGCACTTATTACTGGGCGGTCATCAATAGTGATACCTGCCTTCTTCATAAGAAGCTCTATCTTCATAACAGGCTCATTGTCAGCTACTCCCTGTCTCTTCTGGCAAAGAGCATCATAATATCTTCTGATTATCTCCTGCTTAGCTGCCTTCTGTACTACTTCGTCATCGATGATACCAAAGCCTGCCATATTAACGCCCATATCAGTAGGTGACTTGTATGGAGACTCACCCATAATCTTCTCAAACATAGCGTTTAGTACTGGGAATACCTCAACGTCTCTGTTGTAATTAATAGTTGTCTCGCCATATGCCTCAAGATGGAATGGGTCAATCATATTGACGTCATTGAGGTCAGCTGTAGCTGCTTCATAAGCAAGATTTACTGGGTGGTTAAGTGGTATATTCCAAATAGGGAATGTCTCGTACTTGGCATAACCAGCCTTGATACCTCTCTTATGCTCATGATAAAGCTGTGAAAGAGCTGTTGCCATCTTACCAGAACCTGGTCCTGGAGCTGTGATTACCACAAGTCTTCTTGATGTCTCAATATAATCATTCTTACCATAACCCTCATCACTTACGATATGAGGTATGTTAGAAGGATATCCCTCTATTGGATAATGACGGTACACCTTCATACCAAGACTCTCGAGCTTCTTCTGGTAAGCTACTGCGCTTGACTGGCCTGTGAATCTTGTAAGAACAACACTACCAACAAAAAGTCCATAGCTTCTAAAAGCATCTATAAGACGAAGTACATCCACATCGTATGTAATACCAAGGTCAGAACGTACCTTGTTTTTCTCGATATCGGCTGCACTGATAGCTATAACTATCTCTGCCTCATCCTTGAGAGTTGAAAGCATAGTAATCTTACTGTCTGGCTTGAAACCTGGAAGTACTCTTGATGCATGGAAGTCATCGAATAACTTTCCACCAAACTCAAGGTATAGCTTACCTCCAAACTGATCGATACGCTCCCTAATCTTTTCAGACTGGAGACTTAAGTATTTGTCATTGTCAAATCCTGTTTTCATCATGTTATTGTACCTTCATATAATTAAAATTAACTTAAAGTTTCATATGTTAAAGAGTTGTATCGCCATTACCTGATGTGCTGTATATACCATTGCCTGATGGTAATGTTACAGGCGATGAGCTAGGAGCAAGAGCCTGTGGTGCCACGCTACCTCCTGTTGGAAGCTGTACTGGCTGGGTAGGCTGCGCTGCCTGATATGGCTGCTGCGAAGCTCCTAAAAATGGATTTTGGTTGTATTGATACTGCGATGGTGTCTGCTGATATGAGAACTGAGTTGGTGCCTCATAAGCAGGCTGCGAATCATATGTTGGCTGTGGTACCTCATAAGTTGGCTGAGGTATTTCGTACGCTGGTTGAGGAGCCTCGTATACTGGCTGTGGTATCTCATACGCTGGTTGTGGAGCCTCGTATACTGGCTGAGGTATTTCATACGCTGGAGCCACTGGCGAAACTGGTGCAGAAGGCTGTGCTGGAGTTGTTCCATATAAAATACTTGGATCAACTGCAAGACCACTATTATTAGTAGGATTCTGATTAAGCGTTGACTTATCGACCACACTGTCATAGGCTGAGAAGCTCTGACTAGCTGTCATAGGCTTGGCAGCTGGTTCATTACCAAAAAGTGGATTGGCTGCGTAAGCTGCTGCATTGGCCTCCATAGCTCTCTGATTAGCTTCCTCGCGTTCCCTGTCTTCCTTTTCTCTTGCCATTCTCTCAAGAAACTCTGAACTAAGACCTGATTCTTCATCAACCTGAGTTCCATTTCCCTGATAAGAGCTACTATATACATTATTGGTTCCATATGTATTGGTACCGCCATACTGATATGTACGCTCAGCCTTAACCTCTGAGCTAAGTCCTTCTGGACCATAGTACTGTGGAGCATTATCCGATGAAGCTCCTGCATTATTTGCAAGACCATAATCCTTGCTACGAGCAAATGCTGCATAATCAGCAGCTTCTTTTTTCCCAGAAATAATTGTTGCAACAAGTACAATAGCTCCAATAACTAAAAGAGCAATACCTGCAACAAGACCCTTGCTGCTATAGTTAAGACGAACTATTATTACTGGGAGAACCATTTCCTTAGCTTCAGCCTCGGACATACCGCCACTAACAAAGTAATCAACCATTAACTGATATTCCTGCTTACTAGCCTTGCGGATTCTACCATCGAACTTGTATGTTGTTTTACAGTAATCCTGTGGAAAAGCTGTTCCAAGCTGATGCGCACGATACCAGTCATCAAGCTCATATACCATGTTATCAAGGACTCTGAAATCATGGGATTCGAGACCTATAAAGCTATCGATATAATACTCATTGTCTGATGTAGAATAGTAAAAGCTTGGAAGAAGATAAACTCTGCTAGTCTCATTCTGATCAACTGTTACTCCAACAACCTTATGAGAAGACACATTACTATATGCATAATCCCATACGTAACTAGCCTCAAACTCAACATGAGAACCAACCTCAAGGTCACGCCAGTCGTATACATCATTGATATCAATTGGCGCCTTCTTATAATAACTGAGGCTATGAAGCTCAAGTCCTGCTACGATTATTCCTATCATAATTAGAAAAGCACCTGCAGAATTTAAAATTGATAATATTTTATTTTCCTGATTGAACATAATAATCCCCTCTGTAAATAATTTATATTAACGGATGTCCGCTATATACTAATTGATTGCGATATTTTTCACTATATTAGTGTAATTAGTAGCCTGTTCTGAAGTATCACGCTCTGCTTCAGCATCAGTGTATGTTATCCACAGTGCAATAGGATTTTCAACACCGCCCTTGTACTGAATGAATATCTGTGAAGATGATGTGTGAGCTGACTTGATCTTCTGTCTGTATGTTGCAGCTGATAAATCAGTCCAGCCAAGCTTATCAAGAATAGCTTCATATAGCACGCAGTCAGTCGGTACACTCTCAAGAGCAGTAGGTGTTGATATACAGCTTTTCAAATAGTTAACTGACGCCGCATCATCCTGCACTCTTCGCTCCACTGAAGAATAAGTTATCGCAGCACATACTGCATCTAGCATTCCTCTATCAGCTGTTACTCTTGATTTCTCCAGAATTTTTATTAGCATAGGCGCTATCACACCTACAAGTATGGCTGTTATAGCTATTACTATAATAAGCTCCACCAATGAAAAACCCTTGTTGTTTAATTCTTTTCTTGTCTTATTTCTTGTCTCGTTTGTTTTCTTGTTTTTCTTAACGTTCATAGTTGTCCCTCATAATTAAGGAAAAGGTATATCATCTTGAGATAATATACTTACATATTGGATTACCCATGGATGAAAACTTTTCTTCGTATTCTGTCATTACGTTGCCACGAACCATTTCTTCATTATTATGAAGGTCATAGGTTACAGCGTCTTCCTTCCATTTTGTTCCAGAAAGCTCCTCCTCAGCAAAATCAAAAAGGTCACGATTGTCTGTTTTAAACTCAACAACCCCATCCTTTTTTAAAATCACATCATATCTTGCAAGGAATGCCTGACTAGGAAGTCTACGCTTGGCATGTCTGTCCTTAGGCCATGGATCCGAAAAATTAAGGTATATTCTATCAACCTCACCTTCGGCAAATACATCACATATCTCCTCAGCATCCATACGAATAAATCGTACATTAGGAAGAGGATTAACCTCCATTTTCTGAAGAGCACGAAGAAGTACTGTGGAGTACTTCTCTATACCTATATAATTGACATCTGGATTCTGCTCTGCAAGAGTCATAATGAATCTGCCCTTACCCATACCGATTTCGACGCGCAGCGGATTGTCATTGCCAAAAAAATCGCTCCACTTGCCCTTCATTTCGGCAGGCTCGTGAATAACGAAATCATTATCCGCTATCATTTCTCTTGATCCAGTAACATTTCTAAGCCTCATAATCCATATCTCTTTCATATTGACTATATTAGTAATAGATTTCGTGAAATATACAACAATAGTGGCATAATATCATAAAACCTATTAACCCATAATTATCTTACTATAATTGTGTATATTTGAAAAGAAATAAATGAATATGTATAATTAATCTATGCGTTTAACTAGAACAAAAAACACAATAAAATATCGCATTCTTACCTTTATCCTATGTCTATCTATGTTATTTGCTGGTTCGTCATTTACTGTAATGGCCGATGAACCTAAAACAGATGATGAGTACCAGGCAGAGGCTGAAGAGCGTAAGGAACTTACGGTTGAGACCAATGAGGTAATGGGGTGGCCAAATGGACCAGCGATTGGCGCCGAGGCTGCCATACTGATGGATGCTGATACTGGCCAGATTCTTTATGCAAAAAATATTGATGAGCGATTGATGCCAGCCAGTACAACCAAAATCATGACATGCCTTACTGCTCTAAAACGCGGGGCCAATATGAGTGATGTTATCACAGTTAGTCAGGCCGCCATCGATGCCAATGATCCAGAAGGCTCCAATATGGGACTTTATGCAGGTGAGCAACTTACAGTTGAAGAAATAATAACTGGTATTCTTGTTTGTTCTGCCAATGAAGGATGCAACGCCCTCGCTGAGCATATGGCCGGCAGTATGGATGGCTATGTTGAATATATGAACGAGGAAGCTGCCAATATGGGACTGACCAATACTCATTTTGTCACAACCAATGGTCTTCCTGATCCTGATCACTACACAACTGCGCGTGACCTTGCCACCATTGCAAGAGAGTTTTTTAGCTATGATGTTTTATGCAGGCTTTCTTCTACTCCTTATGTGGAGCTTGAAGAAACCGATACCCATAGAGCTCATTCACTATATTCTAAAAACAAGCTCTACAAAAATAGAGATTATGAATATCCATATCTAATTGGTTCAAAAACTGGATATACTGACGATGCCAGACAGACACTTGTATCGGCTGCTGAAAAAGACGGTATGAGACTTATATGTGTAATACTTATGGAAGAGGCTCCTTACCAGTTCGAGGATACAGTTAATCTATTTGACTATGGATTTGCCAATTTTTCATATAGCCGAGTAAATGACTTTGAGCACACATTTGATACTGGTTACGACTATCTGTCCGATAGCACCTACGGTTCACTTATCAGCCTTAATACAGATGTTAAGGTATTACTTCCTAATAATGCTGATTTTGAAAGCATTACAAGTGATATTACTTATAGAGACAGTTCTTCTCCTTATTTCGCTGATGTTAATTACTATTACAACGGCTACTATATTGGAAAAACAGGATTGTCATACTCTCCATTAACAAATTCTATTAGTGAGATAAAGATTGCGAGCATCACTAACAAGGATGTGAAAATAACTATAATTAATGTTAAAAAGGTATTCTTAACTGTACTAATCATATTTGCCGGTGCTCTTGTTCTTATTAGACTATTTATATTTATTAAAAAGTTCTATCTTAAGCAAAAAGAAAAGGCAAAGCGTAATCAAAAATATAGTGATGCCAGGAAAATCAATAAACGATCGGACAAGCAACGAAGACTTGGTATGAAACGCGAAATCAAGCTTACAAAAAAGCGTGTTCGTAACAGAGAAAAGAGTAAAAAGAAAAACAGGCGTTAGGATTACTCAAAAATCCTTTTGCCTGTTTTTTCATTTATAAACTCTTTAAATTCACTAAGTGAATTGCCCTTGAAATTTGCCTTAAACAAAATCTGACCATGCTCTATCATTCCCTTGGCTCCAAGTATCAGGATAATAATATCATCCGTTTCATAAGCCTTGGTAATACTGGAATACTTGAAGTTAAGTGAGCTTTTGCCAACCTTGACCTGCACATTGCTTGGCATAAAATCAACTATCATGACAATAACTTGACCATACTTACGCTTCATACTACGAAAGCCTATCCACTCGGAGAATACATATCCCCAAAAAGCCATCATCACAAAATACAAAGTGAGTATTAGCGATACCCATACTCCTATCTCTATACGATAATACGCTAGTGCAACAGCCGCTATTAGTGATGCAGCTGCCAAAACAAATGCAAGAATTCTCGAACTCTTACGCATCTTCGTATATGACACTTTGCAATACTGTTTATGAAGTTTTCTAGTTAGAATAAACTTATTCTCAAAACAAATCTTGGCCATTTATTGTGTCTTTTCTTCTGCCATCTTCTTTTCTGCCGCTATCTTGGCAGTCTTTTCCTTAAGGCGCTTCTTTCTGCTCTTAATATCTTCGATATCATCGTATGTACCGTAGGTCATAGTTTTTTCTATATAAACTAATCCCTGATCACTATGTCTCACCTTTAACCTGCATTTGATAGGTCCATGAACCATACATACAGCTGCACCATAGTAAAGCTTGGAATTCGAAGAGAACCAACGAACCTTGGGACGTAAGCTTCTCTTCTTACACTTCGCACATGTCATTGCCATAAGCTTTCTGTTGCCAGTGATTTCACTTCTATCCGTGTATCCCCGGCTGACAAATAAACTTTCGCCATCGATTACATCGTATATTTCTTCTTTGTCAGATTGAGGAAGATGATATAAATCAAAGCTTCTGCCTTTGTAAAAGTTATCTTTATTCATCATAGCCATTATCTTGGCGGTGTAATATGCATCTGCATATGCTCTATGAAAAGGAATATCCTTGGCTATACCAAGAGTATCAACGGCTGACTCAAGGTTATAAGCCTGAGCATCTCCTCCGATATGATCCGCATATATTTTCTGAAGATTGTAAAACATAATGGGACGGTCTGACATAGGCTTCATATCATAATAATTGATATTTCGCTGTAATTCTGTGAGGTCCTGAGATCCCCATGTACAAAAAATCACATCATCGCCACACCACTTCAAAAATCTTTTGGCTACTATAGGAAAAGTGGGACTATGCTTTAGATCACTCATACGTATTCCAAGCATCTTTTGTATATGAAAGTTGAGCTTGGTATACACCTGAGGCTTGATAGTCTCGCTAAACTCGGCTATCTTATTACCTTCGCTGTCAAGCTTCACAGCACCTATTTCAATTATTTCAAATAAAAGATCTCTTTCGCGGTTAGACTTGCCATCGGATGGCTGGTTCCACTCAAGATCAAATACTACGTAATTCATAAATCCTCGCTATATAAAACAAGGACCGTTTTGTATTGATACCAAAACGGTCTAGTTATCTTAAAAATGTTCCCAGCGGGAATCGAACCCACAACTACAGCTTAGGAGGCTATTGTTATATCCATTTAACTATGAGAACTTGCCAAAATCCTCTCTCATTCTAGCATACTATACTATATAAGTGAAACATTAATCACATATATTTTAATCCATCTGAAAATAATATGATAAAATTTCAAATGCATTGTCACATTATGGATTTGTAATCCGAAGCTATTAATGTAACCAAATGAAAGGATTGACATAATGCGCATTAAGAATCCAACTGATCAAGAATTACTTGATCTAATACAAAAAGATGCATCAGCTGGAATGAAATTGCTAATGGATATTTATTCTGGACTGATATATTACATTGTTGAAAGAAGACTGATTGGTCGCCAGCAGGATATTGAGGAATGTGTATCAGATATATTCTTAGAATTCTACAAAAAGCTTGGCGCACTTGATCTTAATAAAGGAAGTATAAAATCATACCTTGCAATCATCGCTTCTAGAAGAGCTCTGGATCGTTTTCGAAGCCTTAGTACCAAAAAAGAAGACGAGCTAGATAATTTTGACCAATTGGTAGATAATGCCGACGGTCCAGAGCAAGATCTTCTCCAGAGCGAGAGAAGAAAAACTCTACTTAATGAAGTTCAGAAGCTTGGCGAGCCAGATAGCACGATTCTTTATAGAAGATTCTTTCTAGCACAACCTGTTTCAGAGATTGCCGATTCAATAAGCATGAAAAGCAACAGTGTAAGCAAACGTATCTCAAGAGCTCTTAATACCTTAAGAGCTAAGTTGGAGGAATATGGCTATGAGTAAATATAATATAGATGATGAACTCATGAAGGCTTTTGAAGATGCATCCTTAGAAGACATTAATAAGATAATGGAGGATGTAGATCCTAGTGAATTCAAGATTACAAATACTCTTGCGAAACACAGGATTCAAAAGAAAGTTATGACAAGACTAAAAAGTAAGACTAGAAAAACATATTTAAAAGGACTGGGTTATATCGCTGCTGCTGCAATAGTAGTATTTTCTGGCATTGCCTTCTCACACACAGAAGTAGGAGCTACAATGTTTGATAATATTTTCTCTTTTGTACCTGGAAAAGGTATCGTCGAGACTGAGGAAGAAGAAGGCTCAGATGTATCTGTACCAACAACTATCTATGAATTGGTAGAAAGAGGTAAAACTGATTCTAGCGATTGCTGCAGCGTAACCTATAATTACGGTACAGCAAGCGGAGACACCCTAGAACTATCATATAATTTCAGGATTTTGAACTTTGACCTTGATACTTATAGCTCAATCTACATTAATGCCAATGACACAAACGAAGACCCTGCTGTAACGCTTCAAAAATTTGTAGATTTCTATAATGGTCTTGGTTATGAAGACTACGTAACATATACAGATGACTTAAAAATGAATTATTGGGAATCTATAAATGGAGTTCAATCCAGTCTCTACTCTGGTGATGCTGTCTGCCCTAGATTATCCTCATCACTATCCTTTGGTGAAGTTGGTGGAGGTGTAGAAGCTGTAGTTGTTGAAACCTATGATATAAGCGGTGCTCCTGCTTCAGAAGGAAGTGCTTACACACTTAAAATAAATGATTTCGAATCAACATTTACAGTTTCTTCAGTCAACAAATATACTTCTGAAAAAGATTTATTAGATGATAATAACGTTGTAACAAGCGACAATATTCAAATGATATGTGATACTCACTGGGAAAATGAATGGCTTATAGCTGATTTCTATGTAACTGATTGTGGTGATTACGTTTCTGTCAACTCAATATTCCCATGGGATTTTGAAGAATTTTATCCTTATGCCGAGGTAAATGGAAGAAAATATGATGCTTATAACACTGATATATATACGTACGATGGTAAAGATGGCCGTCCATTCCAGTTAGCATTTGAAATTCCTGAAAATGAGCGAAGCGGAGATATTACAATTCATGTAAAGGCACTTGAAGTCACAGCAGCTATTGACCCAATCCTAATTAACTATGCTGGCAAGGGTGATGGCGAATTTGATATAAATAAAACTATATCCACACCTTACGGAAATATCACTCTTACAAAGGGCTTCAAGTATACATATGATACTATGCCATATTATATCAGGGACTTTTGCTTTGAAACTGATATAATTGGCGCCTTCTATGAACTAGAGAAGACTAACTCTGATCCTATTCCTTTATCTATATACGGATGTACATACAATGATGCTAATGTTGATGACTATCTAGCTGTATGCAATGATATATATAGAGATTTTGTGGCCCTTGAGACTTCTAGCTTACCTGACGATGGCACTCTTGCTATCACAAGTGTGGCATTACAAAAGCTAACTTCTTATAAATTTACTGTCGATGCTAATTAACTTTTACTAGAAATACTGGCAGTAGATATATAAAGCCCACCGCCATTTTATTTTATGGCTGTGGGCTTATTCTTTTGATTTTCTATCCATCAAAGACAATATTGGTTATAATATATATCGTGAAAGTTTCAAGAATGCAAGAATTTTCGAACTCGAAGATTCAGACAGATACAATTGATGAAGATGCCTTCGAAGTAGCCATTAAAACTATTATATCCAAGGCAGACAGACGAAATGGTGTGGGCACTTTATCCGAAAAAACTGTTCATGCTGTTCTTAAATATTACTATGTTCCAAACGAAGCTTATCACGAAATCAAGGTCGGAACCTTCGTGGCTGATGCACTTTTTGACGGTGAAATATATGAGATTCAATCTAAGAGTTTTTTCACCATGAAAAAGAAGCTCGACTTATTTTTAAAGGACCACGATGTCACTATCATTTATCCTATTCCTGTTAATAAAACCATTTCGTATATTGATCCTGAAACAGGTGAGATTTCTAAGCCAGTTAAATCATCCAAGAAAGGGAAGCTCTATGATATTGTTCCTGAAATATATGGAATAAAGGATTATCTTAAGAACAAAAAGCTTCATTTTATACTCTGTTTTATTGAAATGGATGAATATAAAATACTCGACGGATGGTCTAAGGATAAAAAAAGAGGTGCTACCAAAATGGATAGAACCCCTAAAAAAATCATTGGCGAATTTCGTATTGATAAAAAACGAGACTTTATCAACCTGCTGCCAGGCTATACTAATGGACGCCGTGACAAAGATTGTCCTATTCCAGCGGAATTTACCACCAAGGATATTGCGGAGCTTACAGGTGTCCACGTAAGCTACGCACAGACACTTTTAAATATACTTTGTTCGCTTGGGCTTACATATAAGATTGGTACCAAGGGAAGGTGCAATGTCTATAGTATGAGTAAGCCGAAGTAGATGGGTATGGCTATTTGAAAAGATATACCTGATTGAAAAAGATACGCCTGAGAATATAAATTAATTTTTCTCCCGACTACCGTTATGTCGAAAAATCAATTTATATTCCCAGGCTTTGTTTATACATAGACTAAAATAGTTTATATAACTACATGCTCTGGTTAGCCTTCGTAGATAACAAGTAGCGCGCCGTCTTCAACGCTGACACTTGCATCCTTGCCACAAAACTCATTGCTGACTCCAAGTGCCACATCATTAGTGAGGTCACCTTCATATTCATAAAATAGATTCTTTATGCTAACACCCTTAGCCTTATCAGTAAGAGCAAAGATGGATACGAAGCCCTTATCTTTCTTTGGTAATTGTATGCTTTTATTAACGATTACCTGCACTATGCTATTCTCAGAATACATTCGAGTATCGATTCCTTTCTTCGCAAATCGATGTATAAGCTGGACATTGGCAAAGGTATGTGACATCCTGGCACCGCCAAGACCTCCAAATATAGCTATCTCATCGCATCCATTTGCAATTGCATCCTCTACTGCAAGAGCCATATCTGTATCGTCTTTGATTGGCGACAGCTCCTTCTTCTTAATCTTGGCAAGGAAATCGTCCAGTTCAAATGAAGATTCTTTATTAATGTTTTCAATAGACTTCTCTTTAGTCGAGTCCATATCACCAAGCCAGAAATCTGGAACTATATTATTTTTTATAAAAAAAGCGATACCACCATCTACGGCTATCATGTATACATTCTGCTGCCCTATGAGTTCTATAAGCTTGCCTTCCTCATTTCCTATGGTGGATGCGCCTACTAACACACCTAATCTATTTCCCATACTCAATCGTCTTTCAATTATTAATATACAAAATGATTCCAGCTAGCTTTTTGCTAAGCTGGAATCATCATACTAGCATTCTAATTCTACATTATAGAATATCAATATACTCGCCGTTAAGAGCCTTGTTCATACTTCTAACTGCGCAGAACTTACCACACATACTACATGTATCACTATGGTCTTCTTCTGGAGCTCTACTATCACGGATAGCCTTGGCTGTCTCTGGATCAAGTGCACATGCATACTGTGCATCCCAGTCAAGATTGCGTCTAGCATCTGCCATCTTATCATCTATATCTCTTGCCCCTGGTATGCCCTTCGCAATATCAGCCGCATGAGCTGCTATCTTGGAAGCGATGATACCCTGCTTTACATCATCTACATTAGGAAGAGCAAGGTGCTCTGCTGGTGTTACATAGCAAAGGAATGCAGCACCGTTCATAGCTGCTACTGCACCACCGATTGCTGATGTGATGTGGTCATATCCTGGTGCGATATCTGTTACTAATGGTCCAAGTACATAGAATGGAGCTCCCATACAGATTGTCTTCTGTACTTCCATGTTGGCAGCTACCTGATTGAGTGGCACATGTCCTGGTCCCTCAACCATAACCTGTACATTGTGTGCCCATGCACGCTTTGTAAGCTCACCAAGTCTTACAAGTTCTTCTATCTGACAAACGTCTGTTGCATCAGCAAGACATCCTGGTCTACATGCATCACCAAGTGATACTGTCACATCATACTCCTCACAGATATCAAGAATCTCATCAAAGTGCTCATAGAATGGATTCTCCTCGCCTGTCATGCTCATCCATGCAAATACAAGGCTACCACCACGGCTTACGATGTTCATCTTACGCTTATGCTTCTTGATCTGCTCTATAGTCTTACGAGTAATACCACAGTGAAGTGTTACAAAGTCTACACCATCCTGAGCATGAAGTCTTACTACATCGATGAAATCCTGAGCAGTAAGAGTAGCAAGATCTCTCTGATAATGGATAACACTATCATATACAGGTACTGTACCAATCATAGCTGGACACTCGCTAGTAAGCTTCTGTCTAAATGGCTGCGTATTGCCATGGCTTGATAAATCCATGATAGCTTCAGCTCCAAGATTTACAGCACTCATAACCTTCTGCATCTCAATATCATAGTCCTTGCAATCTCTTGATACACCAAGGTTAACATTGATTTTTGTACGAAGCATACTTCCTACGCCTTCAGGATCAAGGCATTTATGATTCTTATTGGCACATATAGCAACCTTACCCTCAGCAACAAGCTTCATAAGCTGTTCAACTGGCATGTTTTCCTTACGTGCTACAGTTTCAATCTCCTTTGTTACGATACCTTTTCTTGCGGCATCCATCTGTGTTGTGTAATTACTCATTCTACTTCTCCTTTGCGCCTTTGCAATTTCCAATTGTTAATGCGGCTTTACTTCTGACTTGCTGCTAGTTTCATAAAAATAAAAGCGTGTATACCAAACAAGGCATGCACGCTACAATACAAGTAACTATCCCTACGTTGGCATTATCCAAATCAGGTTATGGGTCTAAGCGAAACAGCTTACTCTCAGCCCACTTTGGTGAGCTCCCCTTATATATAGAATCAGGAACTATCCTAAAACTATTATACATTATATCTATTTTATCTTTATTTGCAATTATTCTTTTGAAATAATTAGAATACTCCGTCGAGTCCTTCTTCTAACTGGTCGTATCCTTCCATCGTACTGTTATTAACATCCTGGAGAAAATTTTGAACATTCTCAGCTGCATTCTCACCAACCTGGTTTTGCTGTGTTACCTGCTGAACTGTCTCCGAATTCTTCTTGGCAATAAACACAACTCCTGCAACCATAATTAATATTGAAAGTATTAATACTATTAAAAAAACTGGACTATTATTTCTATCTCTCATTCATTCTTTTCCTATAAATAAAGCACAAATACATTCTGTTACAACCTTATTATAATTATTCTGATGTTTACTTATCAAGATATTTTAGAAATGCGTTTAATCCCTCTACTACGTCTCTATAGGTTTCATCAAAATTGTCAGTGTACCATGGATCTGCAATACTTCTGTCACTACCAGCGAATGATAATAAAGAATATATCTTGCCATCTGGATCACCACCGGCGATGCGCTCCATATTACGGATATTATAGGTATCCATACCTATTAGATAATCGTAATATTCATAGTCTCCACGTGTCATTTGCCTAGCTCTATGTGGAACTAATGGTATGCCCACCTGCCTAAGCTTATTAACTGTACCATAATGAGGAGTGTTTCCTATCTCCTCTCTACTAGTCGCAGCTGAGTCTATCTCAAATTCATTTTCTCTATGTAATTTATTTACCATATCTGCGAATACACTTTGCGCCATTGTCGAGCGACAAATATTGCCGTGGCAGATGAATAATACTCTAATCATACGCTATTTCCTTTATTTTCAAGTGTTTCAGCCATTTTTACAATCTGCTAAATTGGCATATATTGGTATAAAATGGCATAGTTTTGTAAGCAAAAGGTGTAAAATAAGGTGTAAAAATTTAGGTTTTACACCTCGATATTTTACACTGTAAATGGATTAGGCATTTGCAATTCTTTCAATCTCAGCCTTGGCATCCTCGAATTTCACATGGGTATAAACATTAAGTGTCACACTTATATCAGAGTGTCCCATGAGGTACTGTAAAGCCTTAGGATTCATTCCGGACTTTGCCATGTTGGTACAATAGGTATGACGGCATACATGCGGAGTAATGGTCGGAAGCTGCACCTTATAGATGCCATTGTATTTATCAAGAGCATGCTTGAAATAATGCTCCCAATGAAGCGAATAAACAATGCTTCCATCATCTTTATGCATTAAGCATAATACAGTTAGTTCAACTTGTTCTGTTCGCATTATTCCCCACCGAATCCATTTTCATATTTGTTTTATTTTATATATGCTTTACCAGAATACCACTTCGGAACAGACAAATTAAAATTATCAAAATTTTTCATCGATGCCCTTGCTCTTCTTACCATTCCATCAATTTCATCCTGTCCAAACTTCTCAGCCCATTTAATAGAAAATAAGGATGCCTGTGCTACATATACTGCATTCGCTGTCCAGAAATCCTCAGGCACATTGTCATTAAAATAGGCATCAATCTGCCCTATGCAATATGGAACACTTATCTCTATACCGAAGCTTTCAAGCTTGTAAAACTCTTCATAGGGATCTCCCACTTCCCATCTGTTGAAGTCGATTACACCTATAGAACCATCCTGCATATAGATCAAATTCCCCGGATGGAAATCCCCATGCATGTACACCGGCGTTTTCTGCCAAATAGAATTAATATTCTCTTTTACATATGCAACAGCAATTTCATCACTGGAAATTCGCACATTTGATTCTTCATAGCGTGCTAATTGCATCAGCTTTTTTTCGCGCTTCGTTGTCGCAGGAACATCGGCCGGATCAAGTGGTATTGAATGTATCTTTCTAAGAATTGTTCCTGCTTGACGGCCAAGCTTATACTGCTCTTGTTCTGATAGCTCCAGCAGCACTTCTTCCAAATCACGACCTTCTACCCAACTAAGCAACATATATACATTCTTGCCCTCGTTGCAGATTCCGAATTCTATCGGCATAGACATATTAATCCCGAGCTGAGAGTATTTTGTAATAATCTCATATTCTTTCTTTTTAGCTTCATATACTTCTATATCTGAAATTCGAAGAAGCTGCAATTTGCCATCAGCCGTTTCGACCAGATATTTTTTATCACTGGACCACCCTTTGGAAATAGGAGCAATATTCTTCCAGTCTTTGCTTAATTCTATTTGCATAAACATATTCAGTCTACTCCTTTTATATAACCCTACTACTTTGTTACCTTATTTAAAAATTTCAACCACTTATACCAATTCAACCAATGCTTGAGAAATC
>JAZRXF010000049.1:0-62202 GCA_045600085.1 Lachnospiraceae bacterium | reverse complement strand
ATTCACAACGCCCAAGAAAGACAACAAGCACTTACAAAAGGGGCTCAATTATGATTTATACAGAAAATGTTATACAAGCATTTTTGCTATATGAAAAAAATCAAGATATAGCCGACGCAATAGGAAAATCAATAAGAACAGTACAGTTATACAAAAAAGATAATGAGTTGCAACGCATCTTATCAGATCGGCGAGTTGAGTTTGTAAAAACGGCGGTTTGTAAAATGCAAAAATCGATGTCTCACGCCGTGGATGTTTTAATGGATATCATAGACGATGAGGAGACAAGCAAACAAACAAAGGTTAACGCTATAAATATATTATTCAATCAATGTCGAGAGTGGACGCAGGGCGTGGATGTTTTAGAGCGTTTGCAACGTATCGAAAATGAAAGAATAATAAATGATTAATTGCGTTATATTGCATATTTAAGGAGTGCCTGGGATGAGTTGGAAAAATATAAACGATAGGCTTAAAAGTCTTGAACCTGGAGGAGATACGCAAGCAGGGGCGCAATTTGTCGGTCGATATTATGACGAGTTGACCGACGAAGAAAAAGAAAAATACTTCGATTATCTTTATGGTACAGAGCGCAAATTTGACCATAAAACACACGAATATTTTTTAGAAGTAGTTTGGGGCGAGGATTGGCAAAAGAAAACACATTATAAGTGCGAGGCTAGGGAATTTGACCCACGCAAGAAAGTATCAAAAACAGAGTTAGAGCGACGAGAAAAAGAAGTTGAAAAAATATTTAATGAAATATAGGAGGATGAAAAAATGTATTTCGATGACAATAAAAATAGTGTTTTAAAATTAGTTGAGGACAAGGCGAGAAGAACAAGCGAACATAATAAGCAGGTGGAGGAAACAAAGAACAAGTTGCAGGAGTTGGACGAGGCAAAAAACAACGCTTTACACTTGCGGAATGATGAAGAGTATATCAAAATAAGTGGCTTAATCGCAGTAAATGAGGCTAAATTGGAAAGATTAGGCGAGGAGGCGCAGTATATCGTAACCGATGAAACAATAAAAGGGTTATTGGCAGAGACTAACGAAAAGTATAAAAAGGAAGTCGGCAAAAGAATAAATGATATTTTTAAAATGTGCGATAAGCTGCTAAAAGATGCCGAGGAAATAGAGAGCATTTACGGAGAATATGACGAAGTTATTAATTTGTTATTAAAACTTGATAAGGACTTAAAAAGCCATAATTTTATTGATATGTTAAGCAATAATGCTATATGCGATGATTATGCAGACATAAGAGCATTAACCGAGTATTACAACTATGTTATTGACCCATATTGCGACAATGGGAACGGCAGATCTTTACGTGCATACGCTTTTAGGCTCAATTATAAATAATAGGCAATAAAAAAGAAGTGGCACGGAACGGATGACCACTTCTTTTTATTTTTTTTGGTACAAGCTATATATATTATACGATATAAAGTGAAAAAAACTAGTCTTTGTATAGTTTTTCGTCAATGGCTTTTTTGATATAGCCGTTGATACTTTCGCCTGCTGCCACAGAGGCTTTTTTGATTTCTTCATATTTTGATAATTGAACATCAAGGGGGATGCGCTTTATATGTGTTTTTGCATATTCCATAGTATATTGTTTTTTCTTCTCATAACCTGCAAGGCTTCTTTTTTCCATTGTGGTATACCTCCAAAAGAAATATACCACAATTGCAAGTATTATGCACGTAATATATTGCACGCTAACAATAAATAATATATACTGTATAATGTACATAATACAGTATATGGAGGTTTTGAAAATGAATAATGCGGAATACATAAAAGCAATTAATGAGATTTTAACAAGCAAAGAGGCAGCAGGCGCAGACATAGAAAGTATTTTAAAGATTATATATGAAATAGCATTAAGAGCGTGAGGAGGCGTTAAAAATGGCGAGACTAGGCGCAGGAGTTAGAAAGAGAAAAGACGGAACGCTTGAAAAGCGTATCACTATTAATGGCAAGCGTTTTTCGATTTACGGAAAGACAAACAAGGATCTGACAACAAAAGAACAAGAACTACGAAAGAGCGTAGAGGCAGGGATATACACCGATAACAAAAATATCACATTAGACGGATATTTTGAACAGTGGTTGAAAAATAAGCGAGTAGCAACCAAAGGAAACACGCTAAAAACATATACAAGTTATTACAAAAAACATATTTCGCCAAGGATTGGAAAAAGAAAAGTCCAAAAATTAGAGCGTAGAGAGGTTATAAACCTGCAGAGCGATATATTAAGCGAATTATCTATAAATACGGCTAATATGGTCATTAAAACGCTTAAAATAATACTTAATGACGCTATACACGATGATGTTATAATAAAAAATCCTGCCGAGGGTGTAAAAGCCTTGAAAGAGAGCGAGGAGAAAGCAACAGAAACTTATCACAGAGCATTAACCGAGGAAGAGCAACAAGCCTTTATGCAGGAAATGAAAAGCGACTTCTATTATGAGTTTGTAGGCTTGCTATTGTGTACCGGTATGCGATATGGAGAAGTTGCAGCGCTACAATGGGGCGATATTGATTATAAAAACAATGTTATACACGTAAATAAAACACTAACATATACAGAGAACGGAGTGCTAATTGTCGGCAATTCCCCAAAGAGCGAGGCAGGAAAAAGAGATATACCGATGAATAAGGCTATTAAAAGCCTTATACAGTCGCAAAAAAACAAAAATGGCAATATTGTTGCATTGAATAATAAAAACGTGTTTTTGTCCGTGTATGGATGTTATATACATAATTCGGTTATCAACAAAGCGATAAGTGATGCAATAGAACGATTAAATAATAAAGGGGTGTATATAGAACATTTTACGGCGCACGCATTGAGAGATACTTTTGCAACTCGATATATTGAGCAGGGCGGACAACCTCAAACACTTAAAACAATACTAGGCCATAATAGTTTGGCGTTAACTATGGACTTATACGCCCACGTGTTACCAAACACAAAGCAAAAGGAAATGAATAATATATACATTGCAATGTAGAACCAAGGCAGCAGGACAAAAAACTGCTGCCATTTATTTTGAAATACCCCAGGCACTACCCCAAAAACTACCCCTTTTTGTTGGGGTATAGGATAGAAAACAATAGAACATAGACAAAACTAGATAAAAAGTAATATTTATACAAGCCTTATAATATAAGGGCGTGAAAGTGTTATGACAATATGAGATAAAAACAGATAAAAACAACAACTTTATACCACAGGTATAATTGTCAAAATAATAAAAGAATGTTATAGTAAACAAGAAATTAATTACAAGGGCTAATTATAGATATTAGATGCTCTTAGAAAGGATACAAGATGATTTCAATAAGATTCGCATACAACGTACATACAACATATCATAAGTCAGTCAAGGGTTATCTTGAGTGGCCAGGTTATAATTGCTCATGTGTCAATAAGCATATGCGACATCTTATGTATTGATTCTTTTTAGTAATACAATTAGATTCGAACCGCTTATCTTAGCATGAGATAGGCGGTTTTTTTGTAGCTTTTTTGAAAAAATGAGTATGAATATAGTGAACGAGAATTCGAGGAGGGAAATATATGTTATCGATTCCAGCAATAGACATGATCAAAACAGGTGAAAATATAAATATATTACGAAATAAAGCAGGATTATCAGTAAAGGATTTACAGGATATATTCGGTTTTGGGACGCCTCAGGCCATTTACAAATGGCAGCGTGGAATAGCACTACCAACCATTGATAATCTGGTAGTATTGGCAGCAGTACTTGGGGTTAGAATGGATGAAATACTTGTTGTTAATAACATGAACAGTGCTAAAATCAGTGCATAATAAAGTATATAATAAAACCTCTGTCCGGATAGATATAGGATAGAGGTTTTATTAGTTATTTTTGTTAAAAAAACAATGAAAATATATTAAATTTGTTAATTGATATTATTTGCTATAGTTGTAAAATGAATATACAAATAAATATTTGCCAAAGCAGTGGAAACGCTGGGACGGAAAGCTAAGAGGGACTAAGGCAGAAATGCTATGTCAGCCAGTTGCGATATTAATGATTCTTATGCATTACGTCTAGTGTCCCTGGATGTAATGCTTTTTTATTTACTTCAGGCTTAGAGAAGAATCATTACATACCTCTCTTGATTTCTTGGTCCAGGTAATTAGTAGTTATATTAATTAGCTGAGAAGAAGTGAGGAAAAATAAAATGGGAAAGGTGAGAGAAGATTATTTAAATTTTAAAGCGTATATCAGAGATGATCAGGTTGAATTAAGGGTTAGGTTAATATATGTTACCGAACTAACACTCATATTTGCTTCTATGGTAGGGGCAATTGGGATGACGTTTATGAAGCAGGAATATATGACTATAGCTCCAAATCTTCTGCTTTTAATAGTTGCTTTGATTAGCCTGTATCTGACAGCCATAAAACAACAGTATACGATATCGGCAATAATACTTATAGTAGGCTGTGCTGATGTTATTATCCCAGCGATGTTTTTTGTTGCGGGTGGTAATGAAAGTGGAATGCCACTAATATTTATGTTTTGTATAGTGGTATCGTGTCTGCTTTGTAAAGGCAAAATAAGAGTATTAATGGTATCGATTTCATTGCTTGAGGATATAGCTTGTATGATGATTGGTCAATATCATAACGAGTATATTGTACCTTTAGTTGGAAAAGATGCTTCATTTATAGATCAAATGCAGTCATTTATATATGTTGGACTTGGAATGATGGCAGTTCTTATAGTTCACTTATCGACATATGACAGACAGAAGGAAAAACTGCAAAAATACAGCGAAGATTTACTTCGTAGTATGAATACAGATGTGATGACAGGTGTTCTCAACAGACATGCATATAATGATGCACTAGCTAGGATGTCTTCTATTGGATACAAAGGAGACATGGTTGCAATAGCAATGGATGTTAATGGCCTTAAGAGAGTTAATGATACACTTGGTCATGCAGAAGGCGATAAATTAATAAAAAACGCAGCTTTGGCGATAGATAGGGCATTTTCAAAGTATGGAGATGTGTTTAGGACAGGCGGCGATGAGTTTGTTGCATTTATCAGCATTGATAAAGTGAAAAATAGTGATGACCAGGCTTTAAGAAGTTTACTGGAAGCTCAAATAAATAGTGTCGGACAAAACTACGACAGAGAACTAACTATAGCAATGGGTATCGCAAGGTGGGATGCTCACAAAGAACTTGATTTTGAAGAACTGGTAAAATTGGCTGATCAGAATATGTATGCTGATAAACACGAGTTCTATATGAGATCAGGCAATGATCGCAGAAAAAAAGCCTAATTAGGCAACTAAATTTGATTACTGACGAACGTTTCGATAGAAGAAAACAAGAAAAGAAGGAAAAGGCATTTGTACTGTTAAATCTTAGTATTTAATAAGGCAAGTGTCTTTTTCTTTGTATGAAAATATATGTTAATATATATTATAAGTTTATAAAAAATGATAAGAGAAAAGTATATATTAGTAGGCTTAATTATTTAAAAAATAGTAAGGTAGCATTAGTGAGTCTTAATATGGATTAAAATAATATTTAGGAGGTATACACTATGAGTGGCAAGGTAAAATGGGGAGTACTTGGAACAGCAGGTATAGCAAGAGGATGTACAATACCTGGAATGAAGCTGGCTGAAAATTGTGAGCTTTATGCTGTTGCGGGAAGAAGCTATGACAAGGCAATGGAATTCAAAAATGAATTTGGTTTTGAAAAAGCCTATGGTAGCTATGACGAATTGCTGGCAGATCCAGAGGTAAAGGCTGTATATATTCCTCTTCCTAATGATCTTCATTATGAATGGAGTCTTAAAGCAATGCAGGCAGGAAAGCATGTACTTTGTGAGAAGCCTTTGGCACCCACAAAAGAAATGGCAGAGAAGCTTTTCGCAGCCGCTAAAGAATGTGGCGTAATATTAATGGAGGCATTCGCTTATCTTCATAGTCCATTTGTTGATGCAGTTAAGAGTGAGCTTGAAGCTGGTACAATAGGTGATGTTAGATATATTGAGTCGGCCTTTATAGTACAGGGCTGTCAGCCTACAGATATCAGAATGCATAGAGCGAATTATGGTGGATCAGTGTATGATCTTGGCTGCTATTCTACAAGTATGATTTTATGGATGCTCGGCAAGCTTCCTAATGATGTTAAGGGCTGTGCAGAGTTTACTGATGATAATATAGATCTTCATTCATCAGCTATTATGAAATTTGATGGAGAGTTAAGAGCATCGCTCAATTGTGGTATGGTATTTGGTACTTCTAGAAATGGAAGATATGACAGATTATATATCAATGGCTCAAAAGGCTGTATCAAGTCATATGCAGAATTCAATGGTTCTGGCGAACTTGAATATACAGTATTTACTGAAGAAGGTGCAACAGTTAAGAAGGTTGACTGTCGCCAGAACTATTCACTTGAGGTTGAGCAGCTAGGACGATGCATTTTAGATGGTGAGAAACCAAGAGTAAGCGCTGAGTTCTCGGTTATGAATGCAGAACTTATAGATAAGGTTCTTACTGCTATTGGATATAACTAATCTAATACAGTCATTATTTTATGATTATTCGATGGTAGGTATATAGTCCACGTAATGCTGGGCATTGGTTTTATTATGTTGGATTTCTTCAGGCGAGAGACTACGAAGTATCTTGCCTGGAACGCCAACTACCATGGAACCATCTGGAATGTTAGTGCCACCAGTTACAACCGCACCGGCACCAATTATACAATTGCTACCAATAGTAGCGTTATTCAAGATGATGGCACCCATACCAATAACGGTATTATCACCTACCGTGCACCCATGAATGATAGCGCGGTGGCCAATTGTTACATTATTACCTATACAAACGCAGTCGCCTGGATCGAGGTGTATAATCGCACCATCCTGGACGTTACTTCTATTTCCAATCACAATTCTGCCTTCTTCGCAGCGGATCACAGCACCATACCATATACCAACATGTTCTCCAAGCTGTACATTACCTTTTACGACAGCGGTGGAGGCTATTTTTGAATTGTTTGGAATTATTATATTTTTATCGACCATTTGTTTCACCTCTATGTTTATATTTGGACTATAACACTACTATGTATAGTGAGTCAAACCAGACGAAAAATACTAAGAAAGCCAGGCAGATTATGTTATAATGTAAGCTATGAAACCACGATCAACTAAAAGTATGGAATTATATAGAATAATGCTTGAGAGAGGGTATCCTGAAGAATTCTGCGATATTATTACGAAGAATCTTAATACCGATTTTACTGCGCAGTGGATGATAGGATATCTGTATCATTATGATCATCCAAAGCCAGAAGAAATAGCAGATGAGATGTTGGCGATTCTTAGTGAACGAAAGCGTATTATGGAAAAAAAGGATTTAGAAAACGCCAATGCGCTTTGGAATGAGTATTTGATGAATCGCGGAATAGATATTGATGAAGGTGACAAATGAGCGAGATTAAAGATGAAAATCTTAAAGGCAATGATGAAATAGAGCAAGATATAAAAGTGTTTTTAGATGCTCCTAGTGATGAAGCACTTGCGGTACTTCTTACAACCATTAGAAAGCGAATGACTGATGGAGGACATTTTGTAGTAGCGGTAGATGCAGCTCCTGGCGTGGGAGAGAATTTGCAGATACGAACAGTGACTATGAATGGTAAGCAATGGATGGTTGCATATACCTGCTTTGATGAAGAACTTAAGGGTGGTGAATCAGTGATGTCTGCATTTACTGCACCAATTAGTCAAATATTAAAAATGATTCTTTCATCCGAGGATCTTGAAGGAGTTATTGTTAATCCATATGGTGGAAGCATTAAGCTTGATAAGGCGCTTAGTTCATTGATTTTAGGAGAAAATAAATAATATGGATAATATAAAAACAAAAGTGTTAATTGGTGCAGCAGTTGTACTAGTTATATTTGCATCAATAAATATTGTGACTATTTTTGTGGCACCTAGAGATGGCATTGAAGATGGGATTGTAGAGGAAGAAACAGTATCTGAAGATGTCATAATAGTTGAAGAGCCAGAAACAGTTTCAGAGGATGAAATCATCATCGAGGGACCGCCTTTTGAGTCAAAGGAAATAACATTGATTGCCAATAGTGGTGAGGAGTACAAAGTACTTGTTCCAGAATACAAAAATCCGTATGTTGAGAAGATAAGAAAAAAAGCGAATATTCCGGCAGATGTTTATCCAAACTCATCTATTGTAAAGTTAAAATCGGGGGATTTTGCGTGGTACTATGATGGCAATGGAGGAGAAACCAAGATATACAATCTTGCCAATTTGTCGCCGGCTTCAACAGAGGAATTTCTCACAGAGTTTGCAGAGCATACAGCTGAATACATTGAAATGGTGGAAACTGGAAAGGCTCCTAAAATTGACCTTGATGATGATGGTCAGATTACTTTTGCTGAAATAGAACTATCTGCCATATACATAACATATACGCCTGAGTGTAAGGCTTATGTTGGTGGTTTTAGTATGGAAAACAAGGTGGACAGAGAAGTCTGGTGGTAGTTATTGCTAGCAAATAAGGAGGTAGATGATGGTATCAGGGACTTCGATTTTTATAATGTTTTTAAATATAATATTGGCCGTGGCCATTCCAGTAGTACTTCTTATAGTTTTTAAGAAGAAATATGGGGCAAGCATTGTAGCATTTATTGTTGGATGTGTGACATTTTTTATCTTTGCATTAATTCTGGAACAGTTGCTACATGCGTTAGTGCTTGTGGTGCTGCCAACAGGACAGATTATTCAAAATAATGTATGGCTCTATGCATTGTATGGGGCGTTGGCTGCTGGTATATTTGAAGAGACCGGGCGACTGGTTGCGATGAAATTTATGCTTAAGTCACAGCATGATGATTCTAGCAATGCACTTATGTATGGTGCTGGACATGGCGGATTCGAAGTTTTTTATCTCCTGGGATTAACCATGTTAAATAACTGGCTCTATTCTGTTATGATCAATTCTGGTCAGACCGAACTTGTGTTAGAACAGCTTGACAGTGCATCTAGGGCTCAGCTGGAGGGGATTTTCGAACAACTGATTAATATAGAGCCTTATGTATTTTTGATGGCGCCAGTAGAGCGAATCATAGCAGTTGTTATTCATATTTCGCTGTCAGTTCTTGTGTGGACAGCAGTGACTAAGGGAAAGAAGTGGATGTATCCACTTGCTATAGCTTTTCATTTTACTGTTGATTTTGTGGCTGGTGTGGCAAGCGGTTTTGGGTTAAATGCTGTTCTTATTGAGTTATTAATGCTAGTAATGAGCGTAGCTATGGCTTTTTATGCCAAGAAGTGTGTTTGGGATGTATATTTAAAGGCTAAAGATGGTGGCCTATAATATAAAGTGAAAATAAATGGGAGGAAATATTATGACATACGAAGAAATCGTTAAGAAGGTTAAAACAGCGGCTAAGAAAGCAGACGCAAGCGGTATCAAGGAGCATGTAGCATTCCAGTTCAATATCACAGGTGAGGGGGCAGGAGCCTTTTATCTTGAGATTGATAATGGAGAAGTTAAGGTTGAACCATATGAATACTATGACCGTGATGTGCTTATCACAAGTTCAGCTGACAATATTATTAAGATGATGAATGGTAAGCTTGATCCAGTTCTTGCATTCACAATTGGCAAGATTAAGGTTGAGGGAGATCTTGGAAAAGCCCTTATATTAAAGGATGCGATTAAGAAATAAAAATATATAAAACAGGAGTTAAAAATATGGTAAAGCATGTTATTCTATGGCAGATTAAGGACGAGTATGAAGGCGCTGAACTTCAGAAGATTAAGGAAGGAATCAAGGAAGGGCTTGAAGGACTTGCAGGTAAGATTCCTGGACTAATTGATATCAAGGTTAATATTAATGGTCTTGCTTCATCAAATGCTGACCTTATGCTTGATTCTTCATTTGAAAGTGAGGAGGCACTTAAGGGCTATGCAGTTCATCCAGAGCATGTTGCAGTTGCGGATGGCAAGGTTAGACCTTATACAAAATCAAGAGTGTGCCTTGACTACACAGTTTAATTATATTTATGCAATTAAAAACCAGCCTTTGAGATTAGTCTCATTGGCTGGTTTTTTTGTAGGATTATTTGTTGTTTAGTGTGATCTGGTCGCCTGCCTTCATATTAAGAGGAATTACCTGCTCCTTATATTTAATAATGGTTTGTATATTTACGGATGCTGTGAAGCGACATAGCGTAAGCTGACCGTTTTCCCATTCTATATCAAGAGTAATTCCGCCTTTAGCTTTGACTCCATATAAATGTCCTGACTCCCAGGCACTTGGGAGCGCAGGGAGCAGTACGATTCTATCCATAGTGCTCTGCACAATCATTTCAGCAATAGCTGCTGTTGCACCGAAGTTTCCATCGATTTGAAATGGTGGGTGCTTGTCAAACATATTTGAATACGTAGAATCAGTGAGAAGAGCTATTAGGTTTTTATAGGCTGATTCACCATCCCACAGCTTGGCGTAATGATTGATAATCCACGCGCGGCTCCAACCTGTATGTCCGCCGCCCGAAGCAAGTCTTCGCTCAAGAGTTTTTCTGGCTGCCTCAGCAAGCTCAGGTGTTCCATCCATTGTTATCTGACTGGATGGATGCAGTCCATATAAATGTGAAATATGTCTATGACCTGGTTCAAGTTCTTCATATTCCTCTGGCCATTCCATGATAGTTCCGTTAGAAGCGATTCTTGTTGGAATCAGCTTGCTTAACATATCCTGGAGCTTGTCTGTATATTCTTTGGATTCTCCACCCAATATTTCTGCGCAGTTAAGGCATATAGTGAATAGGTCGCGTAGTATCTGGTTATCCATTGTTACGCCGTATGTATTAGCGCCTTTTTCGCCATTAGGAAGTATAAAGGTGTTCTCGGGCGATACAGAAGGACAGGTAACTAGGTGGCCATCGTGCATAACCAGAAAATCTTCAAAAAATAGAGCTGCTTCCTTCAATATATGATAGTAGCGAACAAGGAACTGCTTGTTAAGTGTATAACAATAGTGTTCCCATATATGTGTACTAAGCCAGGCGGCGCCCATAACCCAAAATGTAGCTGGAATCCAAACGTCTTGAGGAGCAGTATCGCACTTGGCGTCAGTATTATGATGGCATACAAAACCGCGACATCCATACATTTTTTTTGCTGTACGTTGACCATTAGGCACCATTTTATCTAAAAGATTGAACAGGGGAATATGGCATTCTGGAAGAGCACATATTTCTGCGGGCCAATAGTTCATTTGCATATTTATATTTACAGTGTATTTGCTGTCCCATGGAGGAGTTAAATCCTTGTTCCAAAGGCCTTGGAGAGTTGCAGGAAGTCCACCAGGTCTTGAGCATGAGATTAATAAATATCGACCATAGTCAAAATAAAGCTTAGCTAGTCCTATGTCACTAGTGTTGCCTTCCTTTAGTAGCTTTAATCGTTCATCGGTAGGAAGCTTGCTATATTTATCCTGACTCTCGTCAGTTTTTATGGTTGAATTACCAGTAATAAGAAGATCGACTCTCTTATAATAAGTCTGATAATCCTCCATATGGCGTCGTTTACATGCTCGGTAATCGAGTAGCATGGTTTTCTGAAGCCCATTTCTAACTTCGTCAAGAAGCATCGAAGGCTTGTCAGATGTCATAGCTTTGAAATACAGTGTGATTTCATTGGCGTTTTCAATGATTAGTCGTTCACCTATAACTGTCATAGTGCCACCCTTATGCTTAGCCATAAGAAGACCAAGATAGTGGACCCCGCCATCACCTAGCTGACCATATATGTATATTCCGTTTTTAGATTCAAGTCCTCTTGTAGCAGTGAAAAATCGTTCACGTCTGAGAGTGGCGTCCATAGAAATAAGACCGCTTCCTTCTTTGGTGAATCTCATAGCCATAACGTTTTCAGGCGCATTGATAAAAGCCTCTCTATAATAGGCCGTATCATCAATAATATGTCGCTCCTCATATATGGCAGTCGTGATATCAAGCTGTCTTACATAGTCGGTTACTTGTTCGGTTGTATTTGGATGTGAAAAATTGAGATGAAGATTACCAAAGGTCTGATAAGGCTGCATGCTTTCAGGACAACCTGACAATGCATAACCCATCAATTTTTCGGCATCACTGATTTTACCTTCAAATATGAGCTCGCGGATTTTTGGCAGATTATCAAGGGCATCAGGATTGTTACGATCAACTGCGCCACCATACCACATATTTTCTTCATTTAACTGGATTAATTCATTAGAAACCTTGCCATAAATCATGGCACCCATATGCCCATTTCCAAGAGGAAGAGCTTCCTCCCATTCATTTGCAGGCTGCTTGTACCATAGCTTGCTCATGCTGTATCCCCCAAGTTTTGTGATTGCTAATCTCATAGATTGATTAGGATATGAGATATTTCATAATTATAATTTCATAATATAAAAATTAGAGAATAGTTGCAATAAGTGGAATGGTGATTATAGATAGTAGTGTTGATAAGAATGTTATCTGAGCCATAAATGTTTCATCGCCTCCATGTTCCACACATAGCATGGTTCCGGAAGTAGCAACAGGCATGGCTGATATGATGACAGCTTCACCAAGGATGAGTGGGTAATTCTGAAGAAATGAGAACAATATGCCATATATAACAAAAGGAGTTAATACTACGCAGCTAATAGAAACAAGGTAAGATGGAATATTGTTGAACATCTCACTTGGCTTCATCTGAGCAAGCGCAGAGCCTATTATCAATAACGCACCAGGAGTAGTGATGCTACCAACGCTAGATAGTGTTTCTCCGATGAATTTTGGACCACTAAATCCAAGTAGTGCCATGGTTATACATATGATAGAAGCGACTAGTGCTGGATTGATTATTAGCTTTGCGAGCTCTTTGCCATTAAAAGATGTAGATGGGTTTTCTAAATCCTGGACTTCACCGGTGTTAGCTTTTTCAAGTATATATACACCGTATGAATAGCATATAAGATTGAATGGCATGTTAAAAAGACAAGTAACAAATGTACAATCCATACCAAAGATAGCCTGTGTTACAGGATAGCCAATAAATCCCACATTGGCGAATATTATACCAAACTCGGCAGCAGCACGTTTTCGGCCCTTTAATCGAAGCATTGGTGGGATGATCTTAGATAGTATGAAAAATACACCATACGATAAAAAGGAAATGCCAAGTGAAAGAAAAATCTCCTTGTTACTAGGCATATTTGTTGTGGTCATAACAGACGCTAATATTGTACATGGCAATGCTATATTTAATATTACCTTGGTCAAAGATGTTTTGATAACAGGGTTCATAACATTAAGCTTGGTTGCTATATAACCAATAACGATTATAAGAAATAATTCGACCATTTTAATAAATATGGGAAAAAAGTCCATGTATCAATCTCCATTGCGTATTGTTTGCTATTTTGATATATATATTCATTGGATAAGATATCACAGAATGGAAAGTTAAAAAAGAATGAAATTATTTGTTAGGGATAAAAACTTTTATACCAAGTGTGCAACTATAGCAATACCTATTGCAGCACAAAATGCTATCACCATAGGTGTTAATCTTGCAGATACAATAATGGTCGGAAAACTGGGAGAAACAGCGTTATCAGCAACAGCGCAGGCCAACCAGTTTGTTACACTTTTTCAAATTTGCTGTATGGGAATTGGTATGGGCGCCAATGTACTTACTGCAAGATTCTGGGGTATGCAGGATATTCATTCCCTTAAGAAAACAATAACTATCATGCTTCGTATGTGTTTTACAATGGCGGTGTTATTCTTTATTCTGCCTACAATTTTAGTTCCAGAAGCTATTATGAAGATATATATTGATGATCCGGCAGTAATAGCTGAAGGTGTTAAGTACTTTAAGTGGATGGTAGGCTGTTATCTTCTTCAGGGGCTGGCGCTTACCTGTACCATAGTACTTAGAAGTGTTGGCCAGGTATTTATCCCGCTTATGTGCTCTGTGGGAGCTTTCTTTGTAAATATTTTCTTCAACTACGTATTTATATTTGGTAAGTTTGGTGCTCCAGAGATGAGAGTTGAGGGTGCTGGTATAGGAACATTAATCGCGAGAGTATTCGAGTTCTCATTTATATGCGGTTATATGTTTATTGTTGATAAGAAAATCGCTTATCGAATTAAGGATTTGACCATGAAATGTCGCGACTTGCTGAAAACGTACATAACAGTCAGTCTGCCTGTATTTATATCTGATACCCTTCTTGCACTTGGTAATTCTGCGGTAGCAATTGTAATGGGAAGGATAGGAACCAGCTTTGTATCGGCCAATTCTATCACTGTTGTTACGCAGCAACTTAGTACGGTACTTATTCAGGGCGTGTGCAATGCAAGTAGTATTATGACGGGACACACCCTTGGACAGGGTGACAGACAAAGAGCTCAGGACGAGGCTTGGACGTTTTTATCGCTTTCATTTATTATAGGCGCGATTGGCGGCGTTATAATCATTGCTTTTAGTCCGCTCATAATAGGATTTTATAATATTGAAGAAGAGACTAGGCTTATAGCTGGTCAGCTTATGAATTCCATCGCGATTATAGTAGTGTTCCAGTCAATGAACAGTATACTTACCAAGGGAGTGCTTAGAGGTGGCGGTGATACCAAATTCCTTATGGTTGCTGACATTCTATTTCTATGGATTTTTTCAGTTCCCCTTGGTGCTTTAGCAGGATTGTATTTTCATTGGAATGCATTTTGGATTTATTTTATGCTGAAAATCGATCAGGTAATCAAGTCGGTATGGTGTATCTTCCGTCTAAAGAGTGGAAAATGGATAAAAGTTATAAAATAGCGTAATAATCCTGATAAATATCCACTGAAAATTATCAATAAAATATATTGCTGTTTTTTGTTTAAGTTGTATAATAATGCGCGTTAAGTTCAAAAATGAATTTTCTCGAGGAGTAGAGCATTATGGAAAAGATTAAACCAAAGTTGTTTTCGGTCATGAAAACATACACAAAACAGCAGTTCGTTAAGGACGTGATTTCGGGTATTATCGTCGCAATCATAGCCCTTCCTTTATCAATTGCCCTTGCACTTGCATCAGGCGTAGGACCTCAGGAGGGTCTTTACACTGCTATTATTGCAGGTTTTATTATTTCATTCTTTGGAGGTAGCCGAGTTCAGATTGCGGGTCCTACAGCGGCATTCGCTACTATGGTAGCTGGTATTGTTGCTACAAACGGTATGGAAGGCCTTGCAACGGCAACAGTTCTTGCAGGTATCATGCTTGTGATATTCGGTTTCCTTCGTCTTGGAGCTCTTATTCAATATATTCCTACAACAATTACAACAGGATTCACATTTGGTATTGCTGTAACAATCATTGTTGGTCAGGTCAAGGATTTTCTGGGTCTTACATTTACTGGTTCTCCAGTAGAAACAGTTGAGAAAATGGAAGAGATAGCTAGAAATATTGGAACAATTAACTGGTATGCATTATTGGTTGGCGCAATATCTCTTGCTGTATTAGTATTCTGGCCAAAGAAGCTTAATGTTATCCCAGCATCTCTTATAGCAGTAATAGTTGGTGCGGCAGTAGTTATTGCTTTTGATTTACCAGTTAATACTATAGGACTTAAAGCCAATGGTGATCCTAATTATACAATCACTGCATCACTTCCTCATTTTACAGCCCCTGATTTCTCATATCCTATGCTCAAGAAAATGCTTCCTAGTGCATTTACGATTGCGGTACTCGCAGCCATAGAGTCACTTCTTTCTTGTGTTGTATCTGATGGTATGATTGGTTCTAAGCACAGATCTAATATGGAGCTTATTGCTCAGGGTCTTGGTAATACAGCTTCTGCACTTTTCGGTGGTATTCCAGCAACAGGTGCTATAGCTCGTACAGCAGCCAATGTTAAGAATGGTGGACGTACACCAATTGCAGGTATGGTTCATGCAGTTGTTTTGCTTATAATAATGATTTTCCTTGTTCCATATGCAGCTCTTATCCCAATGCCTACAATAGCAGCAATCCTTTTCCAGGTTGCATATAATATGTCTGGTTGGAGAACAGTTGCTCATCACTGCAAGGCTTCTCCTAAGAGTGATGTTATTGTACTTGTATTAACTCTTGTTCTTACAGTATTCTTTGACCTTGTAGTAGCAATTGGTATAGGTCTTGTACTTGCATCACTTCTCTTTATGAAGAGAATGAGCGAGGTTACAGATGTTCATGGTTGGATTTATGAGGATCAGCTTGATGAAGAAGCCGATGTTGATAATATTTCACTTAAAAGTGTTCCAAAGCATACAAGAGTATTTGAGATTAATGGTCCAATGTTCTTTGCTGCCAGTGAGAAATTTATGACTGTTACTGATGATACAGAGGAAGATGTACTTGTTATTCGTATGCGTAGTGTTCCAGCCATTGATGCAACAGGTATACTTACACTTGAAAAGATTCTTGATAAGTGTGAGAAGAACAATATTAAGGTTGTATTTTCACATGTTAACGAACAGCCTATGAAGGCTCTTGAGAAGGCTGGAATAGTTGAGAAAATTGGAGCAGAGAATTTCTGCAGTCATATCGACTTAGCACTTGAGAGAGCGGCTGAGCTTGAAGGGTTAAGTACTTTATAAAGAAAATAATAGCGAAAAATTGTAAAATTACCCTTTCTTATTATATAATAGAAAAGTATATGTACTTTTTTAGGTGGATTATAAGCATATTTAAGAAAGGGTATGATATTTTATGGAACAGTTTTTAGAAAAAGTTGCGGAAATCAACGATGTTGTTAACGGCTTTGCTTGGGGCTGGTTTGCTATCGGATTATTACTTGGTACAGGACTGATTTGTACAGCTGTGACCAAGTTTTTCCAGTTTAGTCACATCAAGCATTGGTGGTCTAAAACAATAGCGACAGTATTTACAAAAGAGACTCATAATAAGTCCGAAGAAGGAGCTGTATCACAGTTTCAGGCTCTTTGTACAGCTCTTGCAGCAACAATAGGTACAGGTAACATTGCGGGTGTAGCTGCTGCCATATGTGTAGGTGGACCTGGCGCTGTATTCTGGATGTGGATTGCAGCATTACTTGGTATGATGACTAACTTTTCTGAGAACGTTCTTGGTATATATTTCAGACGTAAGAATGCTGAAAATGAGTGGTCTGGTGGACCAATGTATTACCTTAGAGACGGACTTGGCTCATATAAAGGTTGCAAGCAGATAGGTAAGATACTTGCGGTAATATTTGCTTGTTTTGCAATACTTGCATCATTTGGTATTGGTAACCTTGGTCAGATAAATAAGATTACACTTAATATTGAATCCGCATTTTTCTCAGGAATCCATGCACCAACACTTGGTGGCGTTTCAATAGTTAACTGGATAATTGGTGTGGTTCTTATGGTTGTAGGTGGATTCATCATATTTGGTGGTCTTAAAAGAATTGCAGCAGTTGCAGAGAGAGTAGTACCTTTTATGGCTCTTGCATATATTGTAGGCGCACTCATCATTATGTTTGCTCATATTTCTACAATCGGTGCAATGTTCGCATCAATCTTTAAGTTTGCTCTTGGTGCAAAAGCAGTAGCTGGTGGTGCGGCTGGTACAGCTCTTTCACTTGCTATTAAGAATGGTTGTAAGAGAGGTATCTTCTCTAATGAAGCTGGACTTGGTTCATCTGTTATGGTTCATTCTAACTCTAATGTTAAGGAGCCAGTAAAGCAGGGACTTTGGGGAATATTCGAAGTATTTGCAGATACTATTGTAGTATGTACAATGACTGCAATTGTGTGCCTTTCATCAGGATTTATAGATTTATCAACAGGAGCTCCTATCGGTGACGTTGACAGTGCAACACTTGTTGCAAAGGCATTTGGTGCAATATTTGGTAAGCCAGGTGAGTGGTTCATTGCTTTAGCAGTTTTATTATTTGCATTCACAACAGTAATGGGATGGTCTCACTATGGTTCAAAGGCTGTAGAGTATCTTTTTGGAGTAAAGGGTGCCAAGGTATATAGAGTAATCTTTGTATTACTTATGATTTCAGGTGCTGTTATGACATCTTCTCTTGCATGGGATATTTCAGATACATTCAACGGACTTATGATGATACCTAACCTTATAGGTGTTCTTGCACTTACACCACTTGTATACAAGATTACAAGAAACTATGTGCAGAGAAAGATTAAGAAGAATGAAGAAGGTGTTATGGAGATTACTCCAATGCTTTCTGCAATTCCAGAAGTTCAGGCTGAGATGGCTGAAGCAGTAGCTAGAGGCGAGGAATAATTTAACACTCTGTTTCCTGTACCAGGAAATATTAAGAGAGTAGTTAGTAGTAGATTAAGAAAAGAGTGATTCAATGATTAGAACAATGACTATAGAAGACTATGATGGCGTAAGAGCTCTGTGGATGACAATCAAGGGTTTTGCTATCCGAAGCATAGATGATTCAAGAGAAGGCGTGGATTCGTTTCTTAGACGAAATCCTACAACCAGCGTGGTGGCAGAGGAGAATGGTGAAATAGTTGGAGCCATTCTTTGTGGCCATGATGGTAGACGTGGTTGCTTTTATCATGTATGTGTTAGAGAAGACTATAGACGTCATGGAATAGGTAAAGCCATGGTTGTTCATGCTATGAATGCTCTCAGAGAAGAAAAGATCAACAAGGTATCACTCATAGCATTTACGCAGAATGATGTTGGTAACGCTTTTTGGAAGACAATAGGCTGGACTAAAAGAGAAGATTTAAACTATTATGACTTTACATTAAATGAAGCCAATATAATAGCATTTAATGAATAGGAGTGTATTGATATGAGTAATATAAAAGTTATTGAGGGCGGCGTAACAGCTGCAAAAGGATATATGGCAGCATCGACAGCTGCAGGAATTAAGTACAAGAATCGTACAGATATGGCCCTTGTATACAGCGATACTCCAGCAAAGGCAGCAGGTGTATATACAACTAACGTAGTTAAGGCAGCTCCAGTTCTTTGGGACAAGGCTATTACTGATTCTGATCAGTTAGTTAGCGCGATAGTAGTTAACTCTGGTATTGCCAATGCTTGTACAGGTGAGAAGGGAATGGCTATCTGTCAAAAGACAGGTGAGGCAGTTGCTTCTGTTATAGGTGGGGATGCAAAGTCGGTACTAGTAGGTTCTACAGGTGTTATTGGTATGCAGATTGATCCTGAAAAGATAGCAGCAGGAGCCATCGATTTGCTTAGTAAGAAGGCTTATGGTCTTGCAGCAGGTACAGAAGCTTCTAAGGCTATCATGACTACAGATACTAAGAATAAGGAAGTCGCAGTTCAGATAGAGATAGGTGGCAAGACAGTTACTATAGGTGCTATGTGTAAGGGTGCTGGTATGATTCATCCTAATATGTGCACAATGCTTGCATATGTTACATCTGATATCGTTATTGATAAGAAGCTTATGCAGGAAGCTCTTAGTGATGTGGTAGAAGATACATTTAATATGATTACAGTAGATGGTGATACGTCTACCAATGATACACTTGTGCTACTTGCCAATGGTCTTGCAGAGAATCCAGAAGTTAATAAAAAGGATGAGAATTATAAGCTATTCAGAGATGCTTTATTCTTTATCTGCGAGCATCTTGCTAAAAAGATGGCAGCTGATGGAGAAGGTGCTTCTCATTTATTCGAGTGTCAGGTTGTTAATGCAAAGAATAAGGCTGATGCCAAGCTTATGGCAAGAAGTGTAGTTGGATCAAACCTTTCAAAGGCAGCTATCTATGGTAGAGATGCGAACTTTGGTCGATTCCTTTGCGCTATGGGTTATTCTGGAGCACAGTTCGATCAAAACGATGTGGAACTTTTCTTTGTTAGCAAGGCTGGAAAGCTTCAGGTATTTAAGTTTGGTACTCCTCTTGATTTTGATGAAGAAGAGGCTCTAAAGATCTTAGCCGAAGATGATATCACAATCTATGTTGATATGCATGAAGGCGATGCCGAGGCTACAGCATGGGGATGTGATCTCACATATGATTATGTAAAGATTAACGCTGATTACAGATCTTAATTACAGGGTATATTAATAGTGGGTTTTGTGATATAGTATCGTAATTAATAGTGAATAATCGGTTTATTTAAGGAGATAGATATGAATAACGAAGAAATGAACAACCTATTATCAAAAGCCGAGGTGCTTATTGAAGCTCTTCCATATATACAGAGATTTAATCGTAAAATCATCGTAGTTAAGTACGGTGGAAGTGCCATGGCTGATGAAGAATTACAGAAGAACGTAATTAAGGATGTAACACTTCTTAAATTAGTTGGTTTCAAGCCAATCATTGTACACGGTGGTGGTAAGGAAATCAGCAAGTGGGTTGCTAAGGTTGGCAAGGAGGCTGAGTTTGTTAATGGTCTTCGTGTTACAGATGCTGAGACCATGGAAATTGCGGAGATGGTTCTTAATAAAGTTAATAAGAGACTTGTTACTATGGTGCAGGAGCTCGGTGTTAAGGCTGTAGGTGTTACAGGCAAGGACGGAGGTCTTCTTAACGTTACTAAGAAGTATTCAGATGGTAAAGACATTGGTTTTGTAGGTGATATTCAGAAGGTAGATGCTAAGGTTCTATATGATCTTCTTGAGAACGATTTTCTTCCTATCGTTGCACCTATTGGACTTGATGATAATTATGATACATATAATATTAATGCGGATGATGCAGCATGTGCTATTGCCAAGGCTGTAGGAGCAGATAAGCTAGTGTTCCTTACAGATGTAGAAGGCTTGTACAAAGACTTTAACGACAAGAGCTCATTTATTTCAAGAATTACTGCAACAGAAGCTGAAGGCCTTATAAATAGTGGTATTATCGGAGGAGGTATGTTGCCAAAGCTTAATAACTGTACATCAGCTATTAAGAATGGCGTTAGTAGAGTCCATATACTTGACGGACGTGTGGCACACTGTCTGTTACTTGAGATTTTTACAAAGAATGGTATTGGAACTGCTATTGTTGCTGACGATGATAACCTTATTACAGGCGAGAAGAGAGATCAATTCTGTGGTGAGCACTAATCAGGCAGTTCAAAGATTTTGATTTATAAAGGAGAATTGCGATGAGTGAATTAATGAAAGAATATATAGACGAAGCTGAAAAGGTGCTTCTTCATACATACAATCGTTATCAGGTGGTACTTGATAAGGGTGATGGAGTGTATCTTGAGGATCTTGATGGCAAGAAGTATCTTGACTTCTGTTCAGGAATAGGTGTATTTGCCCTTGGTTATAATGTCAAGGCTTTTAATGATGCGCTTAAGGCTCAGATTGACAAGATTACACATACATCAAACTATTACTACAATGTACCAGCTATTAATGCTGCTAAAAAACTTACTAAGTTTGCGAAAATGGACCGCGTTTTCTTTACTAACTCTGGTGCAGAAGCGGTAGAAGGTGCTATCAAGGCAGCAGTTAAGTATGCATATAATAAAAAAGGTGCAGATGACTATGAAATCATTGCTATGGATCATTCTTTCCATGGTAGAACATGTGGAGCTCTTGCTATTACTGGTAAGAAAGCATATAGAGAGGCTTTTGCTCCATTACTTGGAGATTTCAAATTTGCCGAGTTTAACAACTTAGAGTCTGTTAAGTCTCTTATTACAGATAAGACATGTGCAATCATCATGGAAACACTTCAGGGCGAAGGTGGTATATATCCTGCCAGCAAAGAATTCATCGAGGGTGTTAATGCTATCTGTAAGGAGAAAGACATTGTACTAATTCTTGATGAGATTCAGTGTGGTATGGGTCGTACTGGAGCAAACTATGCTTGGCATAATTATGATGTTCAGCCAGACATTATGACTACAGCCAAGGCAGTAGGTGGTGGTGTGCCTGTAGGTGCTTTCTTACTTACAGAAAAGATGGCTCAGAACTCTTTGGTAGCAGGCGATCATGGAACAACTTATGGTGGAAATCCGCTTGCTGGTGCTGCTATAGATAAAACAATGGATTTGTTTGATGAATTAAAGGTAGTAGAGAATGTCAAGGAAGTTGGCGCTTATCTTTATGAGAAACTTGATGAACTTGCAGCTAGCAGGGATGATATAGTAGATCATAGAGGTTTGGGTCTCATGCAGGGCCTTGAATTTAACAAGCCTGTTGGTGATATTATTGCAAAGGCCATTGATAATGGACTTATTCTTATTAATGCAGGAGTTAATATAATTCGTTTCTTACCTCCTCTTGTTATTACCAAGAAGGATGTAGACGATATGCTTGATATTTTAAAGCAGTGTTTATAGGCGGTTATTATTAAATAATGAAAAAAATTAGAACTCTGTTTACTGTTATCCTTTTCGCTTTGTTTGCAGGCGGGATGTTATGGTTTTATGCATTGAAGCCTGAACCTGGAGAAGAGGTAATAGTAAGCGATGAGGATACTGTTACAATACGAATATGGTATACGGACGAAGCGCTTACAGATTATCTGACAAGTGCTTCTGTTGCGTATTTGGAAGAATATGGTGTTAGAGTAGTTCCGGAGCTTCATACTGGACTTGAGTATCTTGAGGAGATTAATAAAGCTTCCTTTGGAAGTGAGATTCCAGATCTTTATATAATGGGTACTGATAGCACAGAAAAGGCTGTTATGGCGGGACTTGCGTCACCTGTTCTTGATGAAAAAGGGGCAATTTCCCTCATCAATTATCCACAGGTAGCACTTGATTCAGTTACCTATAAAAATGAAGTATTTGGTTATCCGTTTTATTTTGATACAGCGTTCCTTCTATACAATCAGACTTATCTTAGACAGATGGCGGACAGAGCCCTTCGAAAGGAAATTGGACAGGAAGTTGTAACGACTGAAGATAATGATTCTGATTCCGACGAGGATGGTGGTATGTCTGACGTGGAGGATATATCACTTGAGAATCCACCAGAAGGCTATGACCAAGCGACGTGGGATGTTCTTGTTAATGAGCGTATGGAAAAGATGATACCAACATCTATCCAGGATGTGCTTAATTTTGCGAATTCTTATTCTGCTCCAGATAATGTTGAAAATATCTTCCTATGGGATGTTAATGATATTTTCTACAATTACTTCTTTATGGGAGCTTATATGAATGTTGGTGGGGAATACGGCGATGACCCTACTATAGTTGATGTTTACAACCCTGATACAGTTAAGTGTATGCAGGTATATCAGGGACTTCATCAGTTTTTCTCGATTGAATCAAATGAGAGTAATTACAAGAAAGTTCTTGATACTTTCCTTGAAGGAAAAACTATCTTTATGATAGCAACAACAGATGCAGTTAGCAGCATTGTTGAAGCACAGCATGAAGGTACTTTCTACTGGGAGTACAGTGTTACATCGCTTCCAGGCGTGGATGAGGAACATGAATCTAAGGGGCTTTCTACAACTAGTGCTATTTATATTAATGGTTATACTGAGCATAGAGCAGAAGCGGATGCATTTGCACGTTTTGTGGCAGTAGATAACATTGATTCACTATTCCAAAGAACAGGAAAGCTTTCAGCTGCAAATGTTACTGAGGATTATGTGGATGATGCAACCGATCTTGCAAGAAACATGTATAAGGTATCGCAGCCACTTCCTAAGATACTTCAGCTCAGTGACTTTTGGATTGAACTTGAACTTGTATTTGTTAAGATATGGGACGGTGCTGATGTTGAAGCCACGCTTGCCGATTTTCAGAGTAGACTACAGGTACAGTTAGACTCTGCTGGTATTGTGAAAGAAGCAGAGGGCGAAAGTGGCATTTCTGATGATAATGCTTCGGATGAAGTATTGGATATAGGTGATGAGTTGGATTCACCTGAAGGTTCTGACTCACAGGAAGCAATAAGTGATTAATTCATATTGAAAAAGGACAAGAAATAAAATAAAATTATTATTGTCTGAATAGCTCTCCCTGAATTAGGAGAGTATATGAATTTTAAATTATTAATATCTAAAATGGTCTTTGTGACACTTGTAGCAATGATTGTTATGTGTGGTTGCGGAGACAATGAACCACAGTTAGTGGATTTATCACAGCAAACTAGTAGTGAAAAGCATGCAGAATCGGAGTATGTAGATGGCGATGACGGAGTGACTAGCGAAGTCAATGAGCGTAAACCAGATGAAATCATGATATGTGTGCATATAAGTGGCGCTGTTATGAAACCAGGATTGTATGAGCTTCCAGAGGGTAGCAGACTATATGATGCTGTAATGGAAGCAGGAGGTTTTTCAACTGACGCAGCAGTTGACTATGCCAATCTCGCAGAAGTATTGCTAGATGGGGTAAAGTATCATATTTATACCAATAGCGAAATAGAGGATATGGATGCTGGCTCAGGGACCATAAGTTTAGAGAGCCATTATAATTCAGCAGGGCAGCTCAATATTAACCTTGCTACTAAGGAAGAACTTATGAATCTTAGTGGTATAGGAGAAGCCAAGGCATTAGCGATTATTGAGTACCGTGAGACGCAGGGCGCATTCAAAAGTGTTGAAGAACTGAAAAATGTGTCAGGAATAGGTGAAGGCCTGTTCACAAAGATATCAGGGGATATTATTGTTAATTAGGTGATCAGGGTGTTATCCTGGTTAAAATAGGGAGATTTTCATGGGGAAAGTAGTACTTGTAGTTGATGACGAGAAAGCTATTGTAAAGGGACTTAAATATAGTCTTATGCAGGATGGTTTTGAAGTAGATGAGGCTTATGATGGAGAGGAAGCTCTGTTTAAGCTTGAAAACTATGAATATGATGCAGTACTCCTTGATTTAATGCTTCCTAAGCTGTCTGGCATGGAGGTGTGTCAGAGCGTACGTGAATTTTCAAATGTGCCTATTATAATGCTTACAGCCAAGGGCGATGATATGGATAAGATTCTTGGTTTTGAGAATGGTGCAGATGATTATATAACAAAGCCATTTAATGTACTTGAGGTGAAGGCTAGACTTAAGGCTATCATAAGAAGAAATGCTAGTATCAATGAGGCAAAGAAAACTGATGAAATCCGTAATGGAGCATTTTGCTTTGACCTTCGCAACAGACGTTTACTCATTATGGGTTCAGAGGTTAACCTCACTCAGAGAGAGTATGAGATATTAGAGCTTCTCGTGACAAGCCCAGGTAAGGTGTATAGTCGTAGTGATCTTGTACGTGAGATATGGGGAGATGGCGATGCTGGAGATGAGCGTAGTGTGGATGTATATATCCGAAGAATACGTGAAAAGATAGAAGAAAATCCAGGATCACCAAGATATCTTCAAACAAAGTGGGGCCTAGGATACTACTACAATGGCCAGGCATAATTAACCAGGAGAAAATGACTTGATTAGGGTTATAAAGGAATATATAAAAAATCATAGGTCTTTACGTAGCCTTAAGCTTCAGTTATTTGTATTAATATTACTTACAGCAATAATAGTAAGTTTTTCAATACGTGGTTCATTTATTAAGTCTTATAAAGAGCAGGCAATCAATTATAAGCAGACCGCTATAACAAGGCAGCTTAAAGTTCTTGCCAGACATCTTATATCTAATAATTATAAAAATCCTGAGTCAAAATCTCTTGTTGAGGACGAGATTCAGGAGCTTTCAGAGCTTACACTAGGCAGAATTCTTATTGTCGATGATAATCGAAGTATTGTAAGCGATTCCAAAGGAAGAAATGCAGAAGCATACAAGGTGCCAGAATGGGCATATCAGTGCTTTGGAGGTGGGGATTACTATGAGTTCGGAAAAAATATTCTGACCATAGCAGTACCGCTAGAGGAGTATTCATACGAAGATGGTTCAAGAGAAGTAACAGGAGTATTAATCATTGAAGTACCAACAACTGATATTAAGTCTTCTGTTTCTAAAATAGGCGGTAGTGTGCTTATATCTCAGCTTATTTTGATATTAATAGTTGGTGTATGCGGATATATGATAGCTAATATTTTGGTATTACCACTTACGAGACTTACAGAGACAATAGAGAGTGTGGCAAGTTTCGAAGAAGGTGATATCACAGCTAGTACCTATCAGGAAACAGAAGGTATTGTTACCGCATTTAATGCCCAGCGTTCGAGACTAAAGGTTCTTGACGATTCGCGCCAGGAATTTGTTAGTAACGTGTCACATGAGCTTAGAACTCCTATCACATCCATGAAGGTTTTGGCAGATTCATTGCTCCTTATGGAGGATGCACCGATAGAGATGTATCGAGACTTCATGCAGGATATCACAGAGGAAATAGATAGAGAGAATAGTATTATCACCGATTTGCTTGCTCTTGTTAATATGGATAAAGGTAAGGAAGGGCTCAATATACAAACAGTGGATTGTTGTGAGATGATTGAGCTTATTATTAAACGACTTACTCCTATAGCCAATCAGAATGATGTAGAGATTATTTTTAACTACGATCAGCCAATATATGCTGATATTGATGATGTTAAGATGACACTCGCATTAACCAATTTAGTAGAGAATGGTATTAAGTATAATCAGCCAGGCGGATATGTACAGATATTTGTTGATGTAGATCATCAGTTTATAGTGTTTACGATTGAAGACTCGGGTATGGGTATACCAGAGGATGCAATTGGACATATATATGAAAGATTCTATAGAGTCGATAAGTCTCATTCACGAGAGATAGGTGGAACTGGACTTGGACTTCCAATTACCAGAAAAATCATTCTTCTTCATAGAGGTTCAATCAATGTGGATAGCCAGGTTGGAGAAGGTACAGTATTTACTGTTAGAATCCCGGCAGTAGTGAATTAACTGCTGCTAATTATTTACTATATTTTACTATTAGCATTTCAACAGCCAGTTTATCAATAAGCTGGCCTGTTTTGATTTTTTCATCATATTCTACGCATTCGCGAAGAGCCTCTTTTAGAACATCCAGTGAATAGCTTCTAGCACTATTTAAAAGCTTGTCTGTACGCCACTGATTGTTACCATATCCCATTTTGCTGGTAATACCAGATTTATCATAGCCTTTTTGCTTGAGCTCCTTGGCGATTAGCATATCATTAAATCTACTTGTGATAAGTGATAGTATTTTATATGGGGGAGTTTTAAGCGCTAGTAATTCGTAATACAAACTGAGAGCTTTCTTTTGATTCTTCTCACTCATTGAATCTAGCATAACAAAAACTCTGTCCTGTAGACGAACTGTCACTATGGCATCGACATCTTCTTTGGTTATTGTGTCTTTAGTTAAGGTATAACTTATGAGCTTGTCATACTCTGTACGAATGTTGGCCATATCATTGCCTGTTTTTGAGAGAAAGTAAGAAATAACAGAAGGCTGCATAGTTTTCTTGTCACTCTGAAGAAGCTTCGCAATCCATTTGCTGTTACTTTCTTCTGATTGGATAGTGAATTCAATATCACTTCCGTGTTCCTTGATGGCCTTGAACATTTTGCTTCTTTTATCAACGTCATTTTCAATAAACAGAAGTCTTGTGGTTTCAGGAAGACTATTTTTTATAAAATCAGCAAGTTCGTCCTGAGATGATTTGAAGAAGCCAGAGTCAGAGATAATAATAGTTCTATAATCAGCAAAAAAAGGCATAGTATCAGCAATAGATATCAGTTCCTTTACATCAATATCCTTTCCTGTGAAATATGCAACATTCATGGTATTATCTGCATCATCAGCACCAAAAACTTTGATGAGCCTTTTTTTATAAAAAAGCTTAAGATAAGCTTCTTCGCCATACAGAAGATAACACTGTTTAATGTTGTCATTGGCTATATCATTTTCAATAACTCTATAGTTTTGAGTCTCTTTTTTTTCGAAAGCCATATCCTTTACTCCAGCAGTTTCTAAACCTTTATAACACATCTATTATAAGTTATTTTCGCGATTAATGCATCAACAGAGTGAGTTGTAATTGGAGGACCAATGAAAATCAGAAATGTAATTATTATTCGTAGACCCTTAGCGTTAGCCTGCCTTATTTATATTGCAGCAATGTTCTGTTATATATTGCTGTCAGGCTATCCTAAGCTCGATGAAAGTCTATATTTTAGAAAACATATTGTAGTCGAGGGATATGTTGAGGACAAGTATACCAAAGACGACAAACAGATAGTTCTTATCAAAAAAGCAAAATGCAGTGAAATAGATAGCGACAGTATAAAAAATATAGGAGTTATGTGTTATCTTGAAGAGCCTGTTTTTCCAGAGATAGGTAGTTATGTTGAGCTAGAAGGAGAAGGTGGCACTTTTAGAACAGCTACTAATCCAGGAGAGTTTGATACGAGAAAATATTATGCGACTAAAGGCTATCATTTTCCATTATATAAGGCTAGGATAACAAAAAAGAGTACTGGCTATAACAAGTTTCGAGAGGGTCTATATACGCTTTCAGAGAAAATAGGAGGAGTATATAATAACCTTTTTAATGAACAGGATGCTTCAGTTGCGAGGGCTATGATTATAGGTGATAAGAATAATCTGAATCAGGATGTTAAAGATCTTTTTGCGGATAGTGGCATAGCTCACATACTTAGTATTAGCGGTCTGCATATCAGTATCATAGGACTTGGAATATTTAAATTATTATCTTTGCTGCGATTGCCTAAAAGTATTAGTACTCCTGTAACGATAGTAGTAATGATTGCATACTATATTATGACAGGAATGAGCCCATCAACACTTCGCGCTGTAGTAATGTTTTCGCTTATGCTTACGGCAGGGGTGATTAGGAGAAGCTATGATCTTATTACAGCCATGGCTATATCAGCAGTATATTTGGTCATTGTTAATCCGTTTATTCTTTGGTATGCAGGCTTTTGGCTATCGTATATGGCTGTTTTTGGTATTGCTGTATTTGCAAGGTGCCTATACGTAAAAGATAGTCAGATAATGGTACCGGCATTCATTTCTAAAAAGCAAAAAGTTATTTTAGTTAATATGGTTAATTCGGTGGTTAGCTGCATAGGTGTTAGCTTTTTTACATTACCAGTTCTGCTATATTACTATTATGAATATCCAGTGTATTCAATAATTCTAAATATTATCCTTGTCCCTGCTATGGGTGTTTTGCTGTATCTTTTTGTGGCCATGGTCATATTGAGTGGGCTAAATCTTGTGTTTTTTGCCAGGCTTCTTTCATATCCGTGTAGATGGATGCTTTACATCTATGAAGGAGCATGTAAGGCTGTCTCAGTGCTGCCAGGTCAGCATATTATTTTAGGAAAACCGGCTATATTAAAGATTATTATGTTTTATGGTATATGTGTCAGTCTAATAGGCCTATATCATTTGGAAGGTGCTGTAAATGCAGGTTTTAAGTTGCCTGGAATTATGAGTATAATTAATAAAATAATACAAAAAAGGTATGTAATAAATCTATTGGCTGTCATAGCTTCAGTATTGATTTTATTACCACAAAGGCCAGAACTGCGACTGACAATGGTTGATGTTGGGCAGGGTGATGGTATGATTCTAGAGCACAAGGAAAAGGTTTATGTATTTGATTGTGGTAGCTCAAGTAATGATAAACTAACCGAATATCAGCTTGTCCCAGTCATTAAATCTCTTGGAATAAATAATATTGATTATTGGTTTGTTAGCCATCCGGACAGTGATCACTGCAGCGGACTATTAGGAATACTTCAGGATGAAAATACATATGGCCTTAGTATAAACAGGATAGTTGTACCTGATGTTAGTAGCATAGACATAGATGGAAAAGGTATTTTAGATAGTGCAGCTAATAGAAAAATACCGGTAAATGGTATTAGTCGTGGACAGGCTCTTTTGGACGATGGACTGGTAATTACATGCCTTTCTCCGGACAGTGAACACAATTATGGTGATGATATTAATTCATATTCGGAAGTGTTTCTGGTTCAGTATGACGATATAGATATGCTGCTTACAGGTGATGCAACGCTAGAAAGCGAAGACGAATACATCAGGTATGCAAATAGTCAGGGAATTGTGATTAACGATATTGATATATATAAGGTTCCGCATCATGGAAGCGATACATCTTCGGGGCAGGGATTAATTAATGTGATTAATCCAAAGCTTTCACTTATTTCATGTGGCCTTAATAATAAATATGGACATCCAAAGTCAGAAGTTGTTGATAGACTTTTGCAAAGCGGAAGTAGTATTTATAGGACGGATCAGTTAGGAGCTATAATTGTAGAAATTCGAAGTGGAAAAATGTATATAGAGCCCTACAAAAAAGATTGTTTTGACAGGACCAAATAAGCAGTATTCAGTTGACATAACATAATGATTAACTGATAATATTATTATCATATTGGAGGTTAACTGATAATGAAAGAAAAGCTATATACAATACCACTTAACGATGCTATGAACGCGGGTGATGAGTGCCCAATGTGTTTTTCAGAGCGAGAGATTGAACAGGATTTACTTGATCTTGTTCTTGGTTCAGGCTCTTCATATATGGAAAGTGATATGCGTGAAATAACCGACAAGGCAGGATTTTGTCAGGCGCATTTTAAAAAGATGTTCGACTATGGCAATACACTTGGTAATGCATGGATTTTAAAGACACATTATATGGAGATGAGAGCTCAGATGAGCAAGGCCTTCGAAGGCTATACTCCTGGTAAGGTGTCTATTATGTCGAGATTTAGTAAGAAGCCAAGTAATTCAGGAGAATATCAAAATTCGGTGGCAGCATGGATAGCAGAAAAGGAAGCAAGCTGCTATATATGTCGTGAGCAGAAAGAGATATATGATCGATACGTTGATACTTTCTTTTATTTATATAAAAATGATTCGGCTTTTGTTGAAAAATTAAAGAATTCCAAAGGATTATGCTTGCATCATCTTGGAGATATATGTGAACGCGCAGAAACAGCGCTTAATGCCAAGGACAAGGAGGCACTTTTTGCCATTCTTTATCCACTTATGATTGAGAATATGGCACGTATGCAGGAGGATATATCCTGGATGGTTGAGAAGTTCCATTATGAGAATAAGGATGCAGATTGGAAGAATAGTAAGGATGCTATCCAGCGTGGTATGCAGAAGCTTAAGGGTGGATACCCAGCAGATCAGCCATACAAATATAAAAAGTAAGGGGTAAAAAAGTGCGTAAAAGTAGAATATTAAGAGGGCTAATGGGGGGCGTTATGGCACTGGCTGTTACATTTAATATGTCAGTTGGTGCTGAGGCTGCAAATGGATTCTTTATGACAGCACCTGATCCTATAGTTATATGTCTTGATCCAGGGCATGGCGGTGACGCCGATGGAGCCAAGTATGAGCATAACGGGACTATGATTTATGAAAAGGATCTTAATTGGACCATAGCATGTTATCTGAAAGAAGAGTTATTAACATATCAAAACGTGGAAGTCATCATGGTTCGTGATGGTGATGTCGATATTGAGAATCAGGCGAGAGCAGATTTTGCAGCGGAGAACGGAGCTGATTATTATATATCAATTCATAACAATGCTAAGGACAAGAATGTTGATACGACAAGGGGCGCAATGGTGTTATGTCCAGTTGGAAGATTTCAGTATTCCACAGATATATGTCCCAATATATATGGTTCCACAGATTTTCTTGCCAAGTGTGTTATGGAGAATCTTACTGCGCTAGGCTTGCAGGTTGGAGATGATTTTCCAGGACTCAATGAGAACGGAATAGTTCGTAGACCTTACAGTCCAGATGGCGGCGCCAAGCAAACCAGGGAATATCCTGATGGATCAGTTGCAGATTATTATAGTCAGATACGCTTCACAGAGGAATATGGTATTCCTGCCATTGTAATAGAGCATGCATACATAAGTAACGATGATGATTATGATGAATACCTGTCAAGTGATGACAAACTAAAGACACTGGCTATGGCTGATGCTGATGCGATAGCCAAGGCGTTTCATTTAATAAAATATTAATGATTGGGATGAATAAGTGATTATTATGAGAATGAAAAATTGTTGGCTGGCAGGTATGGCAGCAGTACTCTTGGCGGGCTTTGTAATTGGCTGTGGAGAAAAGAACGTTGTGGATAATACTGGTACCGATGTGGCTCCTGTTGATAATAAAAGTATAGAAACAATATGTGAAGATCTGCAGAGCTGCAGTATGGATGGTGTTATATATTATCAGGTTAATCCTACGCAGTACAATGAAGTATCTACAGCAAATGTGGCATTTGGTCAGGTTGTAAGTGCACCTGAACAGGATAATAAAGTGAAGGTGACGCTTCCGGTTACCATATCAATGAAGGGAAAATATACCAGTGACTGTATTGATTACTCGGGCTGCATTACACCATCATTTGAATTGTTTGATCGATATACAAGTGTTGTTTTTCCAGTAAATACAGGCGTCGGCGATGGGAACTACAACTATAGTGGAGCAATAAAGAGTAAAGATAAGTCTGTTGAGGTATCCTATAGCTGTGATTATAGCTTCAATTTATCTGCCTGGAACGCTAGTTCTGATGATAACTTTGAAAGAGATATTGCAGTGGATGTTGTATACACTATTGTCATGCCAAGTGATTATGATGGACTTGCAATTAAGGTTACGCCAGTTAGAAGCTATGGAACAGGTGTGAATGCTGCAACAGGTGCTATTGTTTATGTGCAGGATGATTATCCAGACGGAACGAGAGTATTTGCTGTTAAGTAGTAATATCCATATATTGGGACAATAATATGATAGAAATTTATGGTACTGGGCTGCAAGCTGGAATAGCCGAAGGCCCAATATTTATTTATAAGCAAAATGAAATAATAAGTCGTAGCCATAGTGTGGTTAATCCTCGTGAGGAGGTTCTTAGGCTGGATAAAGCATTAGAAAAAGCTGAAGCCGAGTTACATGCTCTTATAGATATTCATAGCATGACAACAGATATTATCGAGGCACAGATCATGATTATGAAAGATCCAGAGTATCAGATGATGATAAAAAAGGATATTTTGGAAAATCTTGACGGCGCTACGACTGCACTTATTAATGCAAGGGATACTATGTGTCAGATATTTGAGGCTGCAGGTGATGATTATTTTAGTGCCAGGATATCTGATATTGATGATGTTACTAACCGTCTTATTAGGTTACTTAGTGACGAAGGGGTAGAACCAGAGATACCAGTGTGCCCATCTATAATTTTGGCCAATGATATTATGCCATCAGAACTTATTCGACTTGCGCAAAACGAGTTGCTAGGACTAGTTCTTTGTCAGGGTAGTGAATATGGACACACGGCTATAATCGCTAAAAGCATGGGGATACCTTATGTGATAAAGGCCGATATTAATAAAGGCTGTATGTTAAGTGAATATAGTGGGAAAAGAGCAATAATCGATGGAACTCTTGGAAAACTAATAATTGAACCTTCCAGGGGCGTTATGTCTGCATATGAAAGCAAGCGTTATGAAGAAAAACAGTGCAGTGACGAACTGGCTGATCTGATTGATGAGAAGGATATTACGATGGATGGGCGAGAAGTAATGCTCTATGCCAATATAAATGGAGAAAATGATTTATCAGAGGCGCTAAGGTGTCATGCTAGGGGCGTAGGTTTATATCGAAGTGAGTTTTTGTATCTTGGAGAAAATTCATATCCATCGGAAGATAAGCTATTTAAAAGCTATAAAAAAATATTGGTGGCAATGGATGGCAAACGTACTATTATTAGAACGCTTGATATAGGTTATGATAAGTGCGCTGATTATATGGATTTAAAACAGGAAGAAAATCCAGCACTTGGCATGCGAGGTATTAGATTTTGTTTGGAAAATGAAGCTGTTTTTAGAAGAGAACTGAGAGCCTTATACCGTGCCTCGGTTTATGGTAAGCTCGCCATTATGTTTCCTATGATTAGTAGTATCTATGAGGTTCGCGCGGCAAAGAAAATCTGTGAAAGTGTGGCTATGGAGCTTGCAGGTGAAGGTATAGCATACAATAACGACATACAGATAGGAATCATGATAGAAACACCGGCAGCAGTTATGATAGCTGATGAGCTTGCTAGGGAAGTGGATTTCTTTTCTATAGGGACTAATGATCTTAATCAATATACACTTGCTCTGGAACGTAATCATGATAGAAAACTGGATAGATTTTGTGATGCCAGTCACAAGGCTTTGCTTCGTATGATAAATCTGACAATTGATGCGGCTCATAGTGCAGGTATATGGGTGGGAATATGTGGCGAACTGGCAGCCAATGCGAGCATACTTAAAGAATTGATTCGAATGGGTATTGATGAAGTTTCGGTATCTCCATGTAAAATACTTGAAGTAAGAAAAGAGATAAGAAATCTTAGAACTAAAGAGTAAAAAATAGAATATAGAAAAATTGAAAGAGTTAATTGTAAAGCATCGTTAGGAAAGGGGCTTAGCGGTGCTTTTTTTAGCTTAAAAAATTTTAATTAACTGGGAGAAAAAAGTGACAAAGTACTAAATATTGGACTTTACTTTTTGTATTTTTATATCACAGAAGCGACATAAGCGACATAATGAAACGACATAAAAACGAAATAGGAAATTATGAGTCAGAGAGTGACAGGCAGTTTAAGCCAGGAGGTTGTGATATGAGAAATGCAGTAGTTAAAACAAGAAGAAATATGATGACAAGAAATATGTCAAAGAACATAACAAGAAATACAGCAAGGGTATATGGAATTAGTAAAAAGCCATACAAAAAGAAAAATAGAAAAAAGATAGTGAAGGCTAGGAGAAGATTATTATTAAAGCTTTTGATCTTAGTGCCACTCGTAATATTAATAGCAATGATTTTCTTTGGAACAAATGTAGATGGTCAGGATGATATCAGAGAAACTAAAAACGATTATTATCATGAACTTGAAGGAAGATATATGGATGTATTGAAATCAGAGCTTTCAAGAAAAGGAATGGGTAGCGCAGGAATCACAATGACAAGCATCATAGATATTAAAGGTGATAGAAGTTATAAGGTACAGCTTCATCATGAAAAAATCGAGAAAATGGATGATGAGGCTAGAACAGCATTTCTTGAATATATGGCTACAATTGATTTTGCTGATGGTGAGACACCTGTGGTTTACAGTATTCTTTAATATTTGGCACAGGAATATTGATGGGGTATAATCATATATGTAACAGTTAAAAATAGCTAGGAGACTTATTATGATTAGACCTAAAGCAAATGAAATATATAAACATTTTAAAGGCAATATGTACCAGATAGTGGACATAGCAATAGACAGTGAAACAGGTAGTGAGCTAGTAATATATAGGGCGTTGTATGCACCGTTCACAACATACGCCAGAGAACTTTCGATGTTTATGTCGAAGGTTGATAGAGATAAGTATCCTTCGGCCGTTCAGGAGTACAGATTTGAGCTCGTAGTATTCGATGATGCTACCAAGGATCGACGTGAGGCAATAACTCCTAATACTTCGATTAGTAAAGAGACTCCTGTTAGAGAGAATTCTGTTAATGAGAATAGAGCAGTTGAAACTCCAGTAAGAGAAAATTTTGTAAAAGAAGCTCTAGTTCAGGAAACAGTGGATGAGAGAGCTGCTAAGAGCGGGATATCTCCAGTGCTTCTAAGATTCCTTGAGACAGAAGGTGTAGCAGCTCAGATAGAGTGTCTCACGGAAATAAGAGAGCAGCTTACACCAGAAATCATGACTTCAATAGAGTTTTCGATAGGTATGGAAGAAGCTCAGCGTGGCGATATATATGAACGATATAGAGGCGTAAAAAATTATCTTGATTTAAAAAGAAAGTATGAGAGGCAGCACCGTTAACTGAAGGATATGCTGCCAGAAAGGATGGCAGTATGGCATATAGTTTGGACAATAAACTGGTTATAGGAGTTTCTTCAAGAGCACTTTTTGATCTATCTAGGGAAAATGAAATTTTTGAAAACGAAGGTGTAGAGGCCTATTGTAAGTATCAGATTGAGCATGAGAATGAGGTTTTAAAGCCAGGACCAGGTTTTGTACTAATTAAATCTCTCCTTGATATAAATAAATTACCAGGGCAGAGTGGTCGAGTTGAAGTAATCATAATGTCTAGAAACAGTGCAGATACATCTCTTCGAGTATTCAAGTCCATTGAACATTATGGCCTTGATATTACAAGAGCAGCGCTGGCAAGCGGCGGTACACTGGCTCCATATTTGAATGCTTTTAAGACAGATTTGTTCTTATCAGCCTATGAGGATGATGTTAAGGCAGCTATTAAGTCAGGAGTAGCAGCAGGTATTATTTGTAGTGATGGTATGAGTACATATAAGTCTGAAAATGAGAACGGTCAGATACGTATCGCATTTGATGGAGATGCAGTTCTGTTTTCAGATGAGTCAGAACGCATATATCAGAAAAGTGGCCTGGAGGCGTTTGAAGAAAATGAGCGAAACAATGCAATGAACCCCATGAAGGCGGGGCCATTTGCCAAGCTTTTAAAAACCATTTCAGATCTTCAAAAGGAATTTGCCCCAGATGGTCCTATCAGGACAGCATTGGTTACTGCAAGAAGTGCTCCAGCGCATGAGCGAGTTATAAGAACGCTGAGAGCATGGGATGTGCGTATAGATGAGGCCTTTTTTCTTGGAGGTATATGCAAAAGCGATGTGCTAGAGGCTTTTGGAGCTCAGATATTTTTTGATGATCAGAGCGTTCATACAGATTCTGCTAGCAGGGTTGTTCCCGCTGCAAGAGTACCGGTAGAGGAAGAATGAGTGAAATCCTATTTTTTTAGTAAGTTTTCATATTGATGAAAAAGCACGAAACGAGTAGAATATTCTAGGTGTTTTGTGCTTTTTTTGCATTTGACAAATGCCAATATTACTTGAGATGAGATTTAGAAAGGAATTAGTTATGAAGATTATAGATAAATTAAGCAGTAAAGAACTCACACTTTCTTTTGAGGTATTTCCACCAAAGACAAGTGATTTATATGAGGATGTGTCAAAGGCGGTTAATTCTATTTCCGAACTTAGTCCTGATTTTATGAGCGTTACTTACGGAGCAGGAGGTAGTACAAGACAGTACACAGCCGATATTGCTGAGAGTGTTATAAAAAAGGATGTACCTTGTCTTGCACATCTTACATGTGTTGGTGCGACAAAGGAATCACTTGATGAACAGCTTGAAGAGCTTAAAAGAAGAGGAATTCAGAATATATTAGCGCTTAGAGGTGATCTTCCAGCAGGAGTAGAGAATACTAATGACTGGGAGTTTAAGCATGCCAGTGAGCTGGTTCCAATAATTAAGTCGCATGGTGACTTCTGTGTAGGTGGTGCCTGCTATCCAGAAAAGCATCCTGAAAGTGCTACGCTAAAGGAAGATATTGAAAATATGAAGCGTAAAGTTGATGCGGGATGTGAGTTCCTGACAACACAGATGTTTTTTGATAATAGCGTATTTTTTAATTATTTATATAGAGTTCGTGAGGCAGGTATCAATGTACCAGTTGTTGCAGGTATTATGCCAGTAACTAATGCAAAGCAAATGACAAGAATACTCAAGCTCTCACAGGCATTTATACCTCGTCGTTTTGTGTCAATTCTTGATAAGTTTGGCGATAATCCTAAGGCAATGCGTCAGGCTGGACTTGCTTACGCAACTGATCAGATTATTGACCTCTATGCAAGCGGTATTAACAATATTCATATTTACACCATGAATAAGCCAGAAAATGCACGTATCATTCAGGAAAGCCTTTCTGAAATAGTTCCTAGCTGTAAAAAGAATTAGTGAAACTGTATATTATTAGTGCTAAGTAAAAAATAGGGGATATTAATGGATATCGAAGAAAGAAAAATAGCCAATCGTTTTTTTAATAAAATAGGTTTTTCATATGTGGCTTTGTTTGTGGCAGTATTTGGCTCTCAGCTTTTAGCACAGATCATAGCATTAAAGGTGGCTGGAGGGGAAATATTTGACAACGCGTTGTTTATAAGCCTTGCAACAGCACTTCCAGTGGATATTGTAGGTGCGCCCATTTTATATTTAATTATACGAAAGTTTGAAACTGTAAAAATAAAAGAAAATAAGCTTGGAATAGGGAGCATAGTTAAATACACTTGTATGCTCGCACCCATAACATTTATAGGAGCTTTGATATCCGCAGGCCTCAGTTCTCTTATAGGCCTTTTGACAGGAACGGTGATTGACAATGATCTTGTGCTTGAGAGTATTGTTAGTCTTGGCTTTGTTGGGCGAATTGTTACAGCGTGTATATGTGCACCGATTTTCGAGGAATTAATTTTTAGGAAATTACTTATCGATAGAACTGTAAAGTATGGAGAAGGAATATCTATAGCGTTGTCAGGTGTTTTGTTTGGACTTTTCCATGGCAATTTCGAACAGTTCTTCTATGCTTGTTTCCTCGGAATGTTCTTTGGCTATATTTATATTAAAACAGGTAAGATACGCTACACTATGTTGCTTCATTTTTTGGTGAATTTTTCATCGGCAGGTATTACTGCCACGCTTATAACTCATTTTGATTTGGAAAAGATGCAGCTACTAGTGGGTCAGGGATCGATTTCAGAATTATTAAATGAGAATCCTGAGATTGGAAATATGTTACCTTGGTTTGGTGCGTATATTATATGGACGATGATACTGGTATGTATTTTCTTTGCTGGAGTTATTCTATGGATTATAGAAGTAGTTAGCTTACAGGGAAGAGAGAAAAAGGCAGGCGTAATACCTAAGGGAAAGCGATTTAGCACAGTTTATCTTAATCCTGGAATGGGACTATATATAGTTCTTACACTAACAATGTGCCTATATGTGATTGTAAGTAAAATGCTTTAATAGAAGGGCAAAATGTAAATGGATGTATACACAATTAGTGCCAGAGATTTAGTTATAAATGAATATGAAGCACTCAGATATCTTGGTTACGTACGAAGCAGTATAACTGATGAAGATATTGAAATGGTTAAGGCTGCAATAGATGAGGTGAGAGTGTTAGCGGCTCCCAAAGCATGCTTTGAGAGATACCCAGTTGAAATATCAGAAAATGGCGATGTCAGTATGCCTTATGGAATTATTCAAAGTAAAGACCTTGCCAGGAATCTTATGGGATGTCATGAGATATACATTTTTGCTGCGACGATTGGCCCAAGATTTGATATGGCGCTTACAAGACAAAGACAGATATCTATTGCAAAAGCAGCAGTATATCAGTCAGTTGGAGCTGCAACAGTTGAGGCTCTTTGCGATACACTTAATGATGATCTTAGAAAAAAGGTGGAAGAGGAAGGAGCTAGGCTCCACCCCAGGTATAGTCCAGGTTTTGGTGATATGTCACTTGATAATCAAAAGGGTATATTTGCAGTACTTCGTCCCGAGAAAAGTATTGGGCTTACTCTTAAGGATAACCTAATAATGGCACCAGAGAAATCAGTGACAGCGATTATAGGAATTGAAAAATAAAATTAATGATGGAAGATAATAATAAAAGTAGTAGTGGTAATAAAGCCTTCAAAACAAGTGTGCTATCGATAGTGATAATTCTGATACCAGCAGTGATAATACTAGGTCTGGTCTTTTGGATATTTGGAGGTAAGGATTTACTGAGATTTTACAAGCTTAGAATGGAGATTTTCGGTAAGGGCACTTTTTCATCAGAGTGTTTATGGGCAATAACACAGTATGGAGACGCTTCGGGTAAACAGAATTCATTCTATATACTGACCAGCAACAAGGGGAATGTCGTTGTTATAGATGGTGGCTGGAAGGAAAACAGCGAGCAAGTAGCGTACGAGCTTAAACGCCGTGGTAACAGCGTAGATGCATGGATACTTACGCATCCTCACCCAGATCATATCGGTGCCTTTAATGATATATATAAAGCTGGAAACATTAATATCAAGGCTATATATGACAATAATCTAGATATTGATTACTATGATTCAGTTGACGAAGCGTGGGATGAGATTGAGATATATAAAGAATATCTAGAGTTAACTCAAAATGACAGCAAAGTTCATCATATCAAGATTAACGACGAAATAGAGCTTAACGGGCTAAAGCTCAGGTTCTATAATGCATATAGAGATGATATGAAAAACAAAGTTAAAGATATTTGCAATAATTCAAGTCTTATTTTTACGACCGACACTGGAGACAACGAGATATTATTTGTAGGTGACTGCTACGATGAGAGTATTATAGATAATATACTTGAAACTTATAAAGCCGAGATTAAGCCTGATATTGTTCAGATGCCACATCACGGCAATAGTATTTTACCAGACAACTACTATGAAAGGCTTGAACCAAGTGTATGCTTTTTTGATGCACCAGCATGGCTAATGGAAGATGCGAATTATTCAACGTATTTACATTTGGATGCAATGGAGAAAAATGGTGCGTGCTGTATAGATCAAAGCACAGCTCCAACCACGCTCGAGCTGTATTTGGAGGATAATTAATGGATATATTAGAAAAAATCAGATCAGGATTTACATATTTTGATGGTGGATGCGGAACAATATTGCAGGAGCAGGGGCTAAAGCCTGGTGAACTTCCTGAAACATGGAATATCATTCATCCTGAAATAATTCAAAAAATGCATCATGATTATTTGTGCAGTGGTGTCAATATTCTTAAAACCAACACATTTGGTGCCAATAGCCTTAAATTTGGAGATGATGGTGATTATTCACTTGAGAATATTATTAGTGCAGCGATAAATAATGCTAGAGCTGCAATTAGTTTCATAGAAGATGGAAAGAATATAGATGGTTCATCGGTCCAGACTATGGTAAAGGAGATTGGAACCAGCGAAGCCGAGCATTATGTTGCACTTGATGTTGGACCTCTTGGTAAGCTTCTAAAACCAATTGGTGATATGGAGTTTGAGCAGGCTGTAACCATATTCAAGAAGACCATAGAAATCGGTGCAAGGCATGGAGCTGATCTTATCCTTGTGGAAACAATGAATGATATTTATGAAGCCAAGGCGGCTCTTCTTGCGGCCAAGGAAACAACGGATCTTCCGGTATTTCTTACATGCGCTTATGATGAATCCGGTAAGCTTTTAACAGGTGCTGATCCTAAGACTGTTGTCGCAGTAGCGGAAGGATTAGGAGTTGGTGCCATAGGAATAAATTGTTCACTTGGACCAAAGCAGATGGCGCCACTTGTTGAAGAAATCAGTGAATATGCATCTGTGCCAGTCATATGTAATCCTAATGCAGGGCTTCCTAGGACAGAGAATGGAAAAACTGTTTTCGATGTTGGACCAGAAGATTTCGCTGAAGCGATGAGGCTTATTATAGAAGCGGGAGCTCAGATACTTGGTGGATGCTGTGGAACCACTCCAGCTCATATCAAGGCTACTGTAATTGAGTCTCGTAATCATAAGGCAGCAGAAATAAGTGAGAAGAATTATACGATGGTAACATCATATACTCATTCTGTTATTTTTGATAGAAAGCCAATACTTATTGGTGAACGAATAAATCCTACAGGAAAGAGTAAGTTCAAGCAAGCTCTTAGAGACCATAATATAGATTATATTCTTCAAGAAGGCCTTACTCAGCAGGAGAAGAAGGCAGACATACTAGATGTTAATGTAGGACTTCCAGAAATAGATGAAGTTGCCATGATGATAGAGGTAGTATGTGAGCTTCAGGCTGTAACAGATCTACCACTTCAGATTGATACAACCAATGCAGAGGCAATGGAAAAGGCACTTCGTGTATATAACGGAAAGGCAATGATTAACTCTGTTAATGGCAAAGAAGAGGTTATGAATGTGATATTCCCACTTGTACAGAAGTACGGCGGTTTATGTGTTGCTCTTACGATTGATGAAGATGGAATACCAACTACTGCCGAGGGAAGACTTGCGATTGCCGAGAAAATATATGCGAAGGCAGCACAGTACGGTATTAAGCCAAAGGACATTATTGTTGATCCACTTTGTATGAGTATCAGTGCAGAACCAGAATCGGCCAATGTAACTCTTGAGGCATTAAGACTGATTCGAGACAAGCTTAATGGTAAGACAAGTCTTGGTGTTTCTAATATTTCATTCGGTCTTCCTTCAAGGGATCTGGTAAATGGAACATTCTTTACCATGGCCATGCAAAATGGACTTAGCGCAGCCATTATGAATCCTAATTCGGCTGAAATGATGAAAGCGTATTATACATTCTGCGCGCTTAATGCTATTGATACCAATTGTGGAAACTATATTGATTATGCGTCAAACCTTCCATCCATGGTTGCTGCAACTCCAGCAGTTAAGCAGGGTGAGACTCCAGTTAATAATGATAACAGTAATAATCTTGACGCGTTGACAGTAGCTATTACCAAGGGCCTAAAAGATAGAGCATCAGCATTAACAGCTGAGTACCTGGGCCGAGGTGATCAGGCCATAGATATCATAGATGGGTACTTAATACCAGCCCTTGATATAGTAGGTAAAGGTTTTGAGAAAAAAACAGTATTTCTTCCACAGCTTCTTATGAGTGCTGAGGCTGCATCCGGAGCTTTTGAAGTAATAAAGGATTATTTTGAAAAGAGTGGTGCCAAGCAGGAAAAGAAGGGCAAGATAATTATGGCTACAGTCAAAGGCGATATCCATGATATTGGTAAGAATATCGTCAAGGTTTTACTCGATAACTATGGTTATGAAGTCGTAGACCTTGGCAAGGATGTTGATCCAGAGCTTATAGTTGAGATTGCCAAGAATCAGGATATAAAGCTAATTGGATTAAGCGCTCTTATGACCACCACTGTTCCGGCAATGGAGGAAACAATTAAACAGCTTAGGGCAGCAGGGCTTGATGTGAAGGTAGTTGTTGGTGGTGCTGTGCTTACGCAGGAATATGCGGATATGATTGGCGCAGATAAATACGCCAAGGATGCAATGGAAACAGTAAGATATGCTGAAGAATTTTTTGCATAATTAAAGAGGATAAAACTATGTTGTATGTAATATGTAATCCGGCTTCTAGGTCAGGACAGGGTAGAAGACTTTGGAAAAAAACAAAGATGATTCTCAAAAATGAAAAAATGGAGTTTAGAGTTTACAAGACAACTCCGAAGCGTAACGCTTCAACAATAACAAGGGCTATATTAGAGCATGACAATTCCAGTGATGTTAAGCTCATGGTTCTTGGCGGGGATGGCACTGTCAATGAGGTTTTACAAGGCTTTAGTGATGTGGATTTTGAAAGAGTTATTTTGACTTATCTTCCTACAGGATCATCGAATGATTTGGCCAGAGCCAATGAATATGACAAGAATATGATCACGAATATCTGTCATCTGTTATATTCTGAGAACTACAAATATATGGATATTGGTGTTTTGACCTACAACAAAGAAGAAACGCTTGGTTATAACAAAAGATATTTTGCAGTAAGTACAGGTATAGGATATGATGCTGCAGTTTGTCAGGAGGTTAATACCTCTAAACTAAAGACTGTTTTTAATAAAATAGGCCTTGGCAAGATTATATATCTTTGTATTGCATTAAAGCAGCTTTTTGAAACACCAAAATGCCATATGGAGTTAACAATAGATAATGGAGAAACATTAAAGCTCGATAAGTGCCTTTTTGCTTCGGTTTTAAATCATAAATACCAGGGCGGCGGATTAATGTTTTGCCCAGAGGCAGTAGCAGACGATGGTGTTCTGGATATTTGTTATGCAGCGGGTGTGTCACCATTTAGAGTACTTACATTATTACCTCTTTGCTACAAGGGTAAGCATGTGGGAAAGAAGGGCATAGGTATTCACAGGGCTAAAGAAGTGCATATTGTGAGTGATATCCCTCTTTATGTTCATACCGATGGTGAAGTTAAGACCACTGCAACAGATATCTCAGTTAAGGTTATTGCTGGTAAACTGAGATTTACTGTATAGATTGGGTGATATCAATGAATGATTCTTCTGCAATTATAAGAACATCCTCACTTTTAAAGAACCCACATGGCTTTTCAACAAGAAAGGGAGGCGTGAGCACAGGAATATTTAGTTCTCTTAATCTTGGGATGAATAGAGGCGATGATATTAGTCTCGTTAAAGAAAACTGGAGAAGGTTTCTGGATGCCTGCAGTATCCATGAGGACAAATTTGTATGTGGTAAACAGGTACATGGCAATTACGTTCATGTGGCGACAAAGGATATTGCAAGACCGGCTTACGGCGCAGGATGGATGGCTGATGCTGATGGCTATGTGACCAATGAGCCAGGATTACCTCTTGCAGTGTTTACCGCAGATTGCGTTCCTGTTCTTCTCGAAGATAATGTGGGTGGCGTAGTTGCTGCTGTTCATTGTGGGTGGAGAAGCACTGTTGCTGATATAGAAAAAGAAACAATTGATAAAATGGTGGGACTTGGAGCGGACGTTAATAATATTAATATAGCGATAGGTCCAGCTATTTGTGAAAAATGCTTCCAGGTCGGGGGCGAAGTTATTGAAGCAGTCATTAGTCTATTAGAAGATGATGTGACGGAACTATATGTTGCCGATAGTATGAATGATGGTAAGTATTACCTTAATCTTAGAGGCGTAGTGAAGAAGAGATTTATGATGCTAGGAGTACCAGGCGAGAATATTGAAATATCACCAGAGTGTACGATGTGTCAACCAGACGATTACTGGTCTCACCGATATACTAATGGAGAGCGAGGTAGCCAAGCCAATATAATCATGCTTAAAAGATAGTTGTACATTTTTAATATTGTATTTTAAGATAAAATACTGTATTCTTTTGTGTGTTAATGCTTTAATGTACTAAAATGGTCGAAAAGGCTGTAAAAATAAACAATTAGGAGGCAAAATAATGTATTCATTAGAAGAGTTAAAGAGCGCAGATGCAGAGATAGCACAGGCAATAGTTGATGAGCAGGCTCGTCAGAACAGCCATATTGAGCTTATAGCTTCAGAAAACTGGGTAAGCCATGCTGTTATGGCAGCTATGGGTAGTGTACTTACTAACAAGTATGCAGAAGGATATCCAGGAAAAAGATATTATGGTGGATGCGACTGTGTAGATGTTGTTGAAACACTTGCTATTGAAAGAGCTAAGGAACTCTACAAATGTGAATATGCTAATGTTCAGCCTCATTCAGGAGCTCAGGCTAACCTTGCAGTTCAGTTCGCAATCTGTCAGCCTGGCGATACAATTATGGGTATGAACCTTGACCACGGCGGACACCTTACACATGGTTCACCAGCCAATATTTCAGGTTCTTACTTCAACATCGTTCCTTATGGTGTTGATGACAATGGTGTACTTGATTACGATGCTCTTAGAGCTAAGGCTATCGAGTGCAAGCCAAAGATGATTATTGCAGGTGCTAGTGCATACGCTAGAGCCATCGATTTCAAGAAGTTCAGAGAAATTGCTGACGAAGTAGGCGCAGTACTTATGGTAGATATGGCTCATATTGCTGGTCTTGTTGCTACAGGATATCACGAGAGCCCAATCCCTTATGCTGATGTTGTTACAACAACAACACATAAGACACTTAGAGGACCAAGAGGTGGTCTTATCCTTTGCGGTAAGGAAGAAGTTGCTAAAAAGTACAACTTCAATAAGGCTGTATTCCCAGGTATCCAGGGTGGACCTCTTATGCATGTAATTGCTGCCAAGGCAGTATGCTTCAAGGAAGCTTTATCAGATGAATTCAAGACATATTGTAAGGGTATTATTGACAATGCTCAGGCTCTTAGCAAGGGACTTATGTCTAGAGATATTAAGATTGTCTCAGGTGGTACAGACAATCACCTTATGTTAGTTGATCTTACACCATATGATCTTACAGGTAAGGAAGTTGAGAAGTGGCTTGATGCTGCTCATCTTACAGCTAATAAGAATACTATCCCTAACGATCCTAAGTCTCCATTTGTAACAAGTGGTATCCGTCTTGGTACACCATCTGTAACAAGTAGAGGTATGAATACAGAGGATATGGATAAGATTGCAGAAGCAATAGCAATGATTATTAAGGGCGGCGAGGATAAGATTCCTGAGGCTCGTGCTATTGTAGACTCACTTACAGCAAAGTACCCACTTAACTAATAGATTTAGTGCGGGTTTTTAAGGCACGGTATACCTCTATGGGCATACTGTGTCTTATCTTATTATTAGGAAAGAGGAAATAAAATGAAAGAGTTAGTAGAATTCCGCTGGCATGGACGTGGCGGACAGGGTGCCAAAACAGCTGCACTTTTACTTGCAGATGTGGCATTTATGATTGGTAAGCACGTACAGGGCTTCCCAGAGTATGGTCCAGAGCGAATGGGTGCTCCCATCACAGCATATGATAGAATTAGCGATAAGGAGATACGTGTACATAGCAACATCTATGAGCCAGATTTCGTAGTAGTTGTTGATGAAACACTTCTTAACACTGTCGATGTTACAAAGGGTATTAAGGAAGGCGGCGCTATTCTTATTAATACAGAGAGAAGCGGCGAAGAACTTCTTCCACTTCTTAATGGATACGAAGGCAGAGTATATACAATTAACGCACGTGAGGTATGTGAGCGTACACTTGGTAAATATTTCCCTAACACTCCTATGCTTGCTGCTATTGTTAAGATCTCAGGTGTTATTGAAGAGCAGCAGTTCCTTGATGAGATGGAGAAATCTCTTGCCCATAAGTTTGCTAAGAAACCAGAGATGCTTGAGGGTAATATGAAAGCGCTTCGTCTTGCGCTTGAGGAGGTTCACTAATGTTAAGTGCTAAGAATATTAATGAAAAAACAAAGTGGCAGGATTTGACAGAAGGTCTTAAGGTTTTTGAGCCAGCTACTTCTAAGATGTTTGAAACAGGTGAGTGGAGAACACAGACTCCAGTATTTGATGAGGAGCGTTGCAAGCAGTGTCTTCTTTGTGTTCCTTATTGCCCAGACAGCTGTATTCCAGTTGTTGATGGTGAAAGAAGAAATTTTGACCTTATGCACTGCAAGGGCTGTGGTATCTGCGAGAAGGCATGTCCATTTGGGGCAATTGCCATGAAACCAGGTAAGTAAAGGAAGGTAATAATAATGAGTATAAAAAATAGAATGTCTGGAAATGAGGCACTTGGTGAGGCAATCAGACAGATTAATCCTGATGTAATGCCTGCGTTTCCTATTACACCATCAACAGAGATACCTCAGTTTGTATCTAATATGATTGCCAATGGACAGGTTGATACAGAGTTTATTCCTGTAGAGAGTGAGCATAGTGCAATGTCAGCTGCTATGGGCTCAGAAGCAGCAGGTGCTAGAACAATTACAGCAACATCATCATGTGGTCTTGCTCTTATGTGGGAAGTTTTATATGTAGCAGCATCATCAAGATTACCAATAGTTATGTGCTGTGTTAACAGAGGCCTTACAGGTCCTCTTAATATTAATGCAGAGCACTCTGATTCAATGGGTGCTAGAGATTCTGGATGGCTTCAGATATATGCAGAGAACAATCAGGAAGTATACGATAATATGCTTATGGCACATCGTATTGCTGAGCATGCAGATGTACGACTTCCACTTATGATCTGTCAGGACGGATTTATCACATCTCACGCAGTAGAGAATATTCTTCTTGAAGAAGATGGACCTATTAGAGAGTTTGTTGGTAAATATGAGCCAGAGCACTATCTCTTAAATGAAAAAGAGCCAATGGCGATGGGACCTTATGCCAATAGCCCATTCTGTATGGAGGCAAAGCGTGCACAGGTTCAGGGTATGATGAATGCTAAGCAGGTAATACTCGATGTTGCCAAGGAATATGCCAAGATTAGCGGAAGAGAGTATGGTCTTTTTGAAGAATATAAGATGAATGATGCCAAGTATGTACTTGTTGCTATAGGTAGTGCATGCGGAACAATCAAGGATGCTGTTGATGAACTCAGAAAAGAAGGCATCAAGGCTGGTATGATTAAGGTTAGAGTATTTAGACCATTCCCAGCAGATGAACTTGCCAAGGCGCTTTCTAAGGCAAGCGTTGTTGCGGTTATGGATAGAGCTGAGAGCTACTCAGGTCAGGGCGGACCTCTCGGAGCAGAGACTATGGCTGCTATGTACAGAAATAAGTGTACAGCTGAGGCTATTAACGTTGTTTATGGTCTTTCAGGTAGAGATGTTACTGTTAAGGATATTAAGAAGTTATATCTCCAGCTTATTAGTATTGAAGCCAACGGAGCAAAGGGCAGAGAGTATCAGTATCTCGGCCTTCGTGGTTAATTCTGGAATAGAGGTATCAAAGATGGAAAATACATTTAATTTTAAAGAAATACAGGGAAGAGATGATCGTCTTGCACCAGGACACAGAATGTGTGCTGGATGTGGCGGTGGTATTGCCGTAAGAAACGTACTCAAGGCTCTTCATCCAGGAGATAAGGCAGTAGTAGGTAATGCTACAGGTTGTCTTGAGGTTTCAACATTTACATATCCTTATACAGCATATGAAGATAGCTATATCCACAATGCATTTGAGAATGCAGGTGCTACTCTATCAGGTGTTGAAACAGCATATAACGTACTTAAAAGACAGGGGAAGATTACTGACAACTATAAGTTCATTACTTTTGGTGGTGACGGTGGTACATATGATATTGGTCTTCAGTCTCTTTCGGGAGCAATGGAGCGTGGTCATGATATGGTCTATGTATGTTATGACAATGGTGCATATATGAACACCGGTACACAGCGTTCTTCTGCTACACCTATGTATGCAGATACAACTACAACACCAGCAGGTAAGGTGTCAGCAGGTAAGCCACAGTATAGAAAAGATCTTGCAGCTATTATGGCAGCTCACAATATTCCATATGTTGGTCAGACAACATTTATTGGCAATATGAAGGATTTATATGTAAAGTCTGAAAAGGCCATTTACACAGAGGGACCAGCTTTTCTTAATATTATGGCTCCATGTCCTCGTGGATGGAGATATGAAGCTCCAGAGCTTATGAATATTTGTAAGGCAGCTGTAGAGACATGCTACTGGCCATTATTCGAGGTAGTAGAGGGTAAGTGGATACTTAATTATCAGCCAAAGAACAAGCAGCCTATCGAGGAGTTCCTTAAGTCTCAGGGCAGATTCAAGCACTTATTCAAGCCAGAGAATGAGCATTATATTGCTGAGTTCCAGGCAGAGCTTGATAGAAGATGGGAAGATCTTCTTAATAAGTGTAACGCATAGTGGAGAGACGGATATGATACCTAGTGATCCAGTTATGCTTACAAGCTTTCTAAACCTGAAGCTACGAGATAATTATGATTCGCTTGATGCTTTATGTGATGACCTTGATGTATCTAAGACAGAAATATTAGACAAATTAAAGGCAGCAGGCTTTAGATATGATGAAGTCACTAATCAGGTTAGATAATTATTTTTCTTCACTAATAAGTGAAGGAGGAGCGTTATGAGTACGTACAAGAGGTTATTATTTATAATCAATCCAAACGCTGGTATGCGACGTAAGGAAAGTCCATTAAATGAGATTATTATGCTATTCTCGGACTACAACTATGAGACGATAGTTTGTTTTACAAAGAAGCAGGGCGATGCCACAGAGCTTGTTGAGGATCATGCTAATCGTGGAATAGATCTTATAGTATGTATGGGCGGCGACGGAACACTTAATGAGACGATTGCAGGTGCAATTAAAATAGAGTGGAACAGACCTATTGGTTATATACCAGCAGGCTCTACCAATGATTTTGCCAATAGCCTTGGACTGTCGAGAGATCCGGTTGAAGTGGCTAAGACAATTATGGAAGGCAAGCCGCGGTGTATTGATATTGGCGAGTTCAATGGCAGACAGTTTGTATACACAGCAGCTAGTGGTATATTCACAAAGGTTTCCTATGAAACATCTCAAAAAATAAAGAATGTGCTTGGCCATTTTGCTTATTTATTAGAAGGCGTAAAGGACTTTACTCAGTTACACTCTATTCATATGAAGATAAAAACTGATTCGGGAATGACTTATGAAGATGAGTTCATTATGGTAGCTTTTTGTAATACATTCCAAATGGGTGGAGTATTAGCCCTTGATGAAGGCAACGTTGAACTTGATGATGGATTGTTCGAGCTTTTAATGATATCGATGCCAAGAGATATAGTTCAGCTCAATGCAATAGTTAAGTCTTTGTACGAGCAGAGCTACGATGAGGACAGTGGATTAGTTCGTATAGTTAAGGTTAAGAGTGCGGACGTCGATTTCCCAGCAGCCGAAGACTGGTCGCTTGATGGAGAACGAGGGGATGGAAAGATTCATAATAGCTTTAAAGTTATTCATGATGCTATCCAATTAATTTATTAGTTATGTAAAATTGTCACGAAATGTGCTATTATTGAATAAAGGTAAATTGGGGTAAAAAAGGTACTAGTTATTAGTACCTTTTTAGTACAAATGGAGGTATTTTATGAGACTAACGTTTGTAGGTGCAGCGCACGAGGTTACAGGTTCATGTCACTACCTTAATGTGGCAGGTAAGCATATTTTAGTGGATTATGGTATGCAGCAGGGCATCGATACATTTGAGAATGTGGATTTGCCAATAGCTGAGAATCAGGTTGATTATGTGCTTCTAACACATGCTCATATCGATCATTCAGGATTATTGCCACTTCTTTATGCCAACGGTTTTAGAGGTGAGATAGTAGCTACACAGGCTACAGCTGATTTATGTAGCATTATGCTTCGTGACTGTGCTCATATTCAGGCACAGGAAGCAGAGTGGAAGAATAGAAAAGCCAAGAGAAGCTCAGTTCAGGATGCAGCAGAACCTTTATACACAATGGAGGATGCTGAAGGTGCCATTCATTGTCTTAGACCTTATGCATATGGAGAGATTATAGAGCTCTGCGAAGGTGTTAAGATAAGATTCACTGACGTTGGACATCTTTTAGGTTCATCAAGTATTGAAGTATGGGCCACAGAGGCTGGTACCACTAAGAAAATAGTTTTCTCTGGTGATATAGGTAACAAGAAGCATACCCTTATTAAAGATCCTAACTATGTTAAGGGTGCTGATTATGTAGTCATGGAGTCGACCTATGGTGACAGATATCATCTTACTGAGAAGCCTGATTATGTATTAGAATTATCGAATATTATTTCTGAGACACTTGGTAATGGTGGTAATGTTGTTATCCCATCATTTGCTGTGGGGCGTACTCAGGAAATGTTATATTATATACGAGAAATTAAGGAAAAAAATCTTGTGCCAGACTATCCTAATTTCCCAGTATATGTAGATAGCCCATTAGCAGTTGAAGCTACAGGCGTATTCCAAAAGAATATAGCTGAGTGCTTTTCTAAAGAAGCACTAGAAATGGTCAATAAGGGGATTAATCCTATAACATTCCCGAATCTTCATCTTAGTATTACAAGCGACGAGTCAAAGCTTATTAACTTCGATGATGAACCAAAGGTTATTATTTCTGCATCTGGTATGTGTGAAGCAGGTCGTATTAGACATCATCTTAAACACAACTTATGGAGACCAGAATGTACCATCCTATTTGTGGGATATCAGGCGGTTGGAACTCTTGGTAGATTTATTGTAGAGGGCGAAAAGGAAGTTAAGCTTTTTGGCGAAACAATAGATGTGCGTGCTAAGATAATGCAGCTTCCAGGTATGAGTGGTCATGCCGATAAGAATGGACTCATTGAGTGGCTACAAAATATTGGTGATATGCCAGCCAAGGTATTTGTTGTCCATGGTGAAGACAGCGTTACTAAAGTATTTAGTGAATGTCTTATCTCAGAGTATGGTTATGATGCATATGCGCCTTACAGTGGTACATCGTATGACCTTATTGCAGATGAACTTATTTACGAGTCAACACCTGTTCCAGTGGCTAAGAAACCTAAGGCCAGTCGTGCAACCGAAGTATTCCAGAGACTTGTATCAGCTGGTAAGAGACTTCTTGAGGTTATATACAAGAATGAAGGCGTGGCAAATAAGGATTTGATAAAGTTCTGCGATCAGATTAATTCGTTGGCAGACAAGTGGGACAGAGAAATTTAATAGATTTAAAAGGAGCTAGAAATGGATACTTATATGGAATTTATGGTCAAGAGACCTATGACAGCAGCAGATAAATTTAAGAGAGTATGGTTTATTATTCTTATAGCCTTTTCAGTAATCGGATGGTTTTTGTTTGGAGGCGTGCGTTTTATAAGCTATGCATTCTTTATTATGGGTGTAGCGCTTGTGCTGTTCTATATCTATTTTATAGTTCCAGGTACAGATATTGAGTTTGAATATTTGTATCTTGATAAGGAAATTACAGTAGACAAAATTCTTGGAAAAGAGAAGAGAAAGAATATGGGTGTATATTCTTTAGATAAAATAGAGCTTATGTGTCCATCAAGATCTGAGCGTGGTGCATATAAGAACGCATCAGGCAATTTGATGGTATATGATTACACATCAAGAACTGAATCTACCGAATATGAACCATATGATATTTTTCTTGAGGGCAATGTGAAAATTGTACTTGACTTACCAGTAGATTTTGTTAAAATGGTACAAACTAACGCACCTAGAAAAGTCTTTATGGACTAGGTGCTTTAATAATTTAATAAGGAGGAGAAAAGGAAAAATGGGAAGAATTGTGAAAGAAGGAATTACCTTTGATGATGTTCTGTTAGTACCAGGATATTCAGAGGTTATACCTAACCAGGTTGATCTATCAACTCATTTGACTAAGAAAATCAAGCTTAATATTCCAGTAATGAGTGCAGGTATGGATACAGTTACTGAGCATAGAATGGCAATTGCTATGGCTAGACAGGGTGGTATCGGTATCATCCACAAGAATATGTCTATTGAAGCTCAGGCCGATGAGGTTGACAAGGTTAAGCGTTCAGAGAACGGTGTTATCACAGATCCATTTTCACTTTCTCAGGATCATACATTAGCAGATGCAGACGCTCTTATGGCTAAGTATCGCATCTCCGGTGTACCTATTACAGAAGGTAGAAAGCTTATTGGTATCATTACTAATCGTGATCTTAAGTTTGAGAAGGATTTTACAAAGAAGATTAAGGATTGTATGACTACTTCCGATCAGCTTGTTACAGCTAAAGAAGGTATCACTCTTGAGGAAGCTAAGGAAATCTTAGCAAAGTCTCGTAAAGAAAAGCTCCCAATCGTTGATGGCGATTTCACATTAAAGGGACTTATTACTATTAAAGATATTGAAAAGGCTATTAAGTATCCACTTGCAGCCAAGGATGACAAGGGTCGTCTTCTTTGCGGTGCTGGTGTTGGTATCACAGCCAATGTTCTTGATCGTGTTGATGCACTTGTTAAGGTTGGTGTTGATGTAGTAGTACTTGATTCAGCTCATGGTCACTCTCAGAACGTTCTTAACTGTGTAAAGATGATTAAGGAAAAGTATCCTGATCTTCAGTTAATCGCTGGTAATGTTGCAACAGGTGCAGGTGCCAAGGATCTTATTGAAGCAGGAGCCGATGCTGTTAAGGTTGGTATCGGACCTGGTTCTATCTGTACAACACGAGTTGTTGCAGGTATTGGTGTACCTCAGGTTTCAGCTATCATGGACTGCTACGAGGTAGCTAAGGAGTATGGTATTCCTATCATTGCTGATGGTGGTATCAAGTACTCAGGTGATGTTACTAAGGCTATCGCAGCTGGTGGTAGTGTATGTATGATGGGTTCAATGTTTGCTGGTTGTGAGGAAAGCCCAGGAAGCTTTGAATTATATCAGGGTAGAAAATATAAGGTATATCGTGGTATGGGTTCTATCGGAGCTATGGAGAATGGTTCTAAGGATAGATACTTCCAGGAGAATGCTAAGAAGCTTGTTCCAGAAGGTGTTGAAGGACGAGTTGCTTACAAGGGTACTCTTGAAGATACAGTATTCCAGTTAATGGGCGGTCTTCGTTCAGGTATGGGTTATTGTGGAACAAAGACAATTGATGAGCTTAAGGAGAATGGACAGTTTGTTAAGATCTCTGCAGCTTCACTTAAAGAGTCTCATCCACATGATATCCAGATTACTAAGGAAGCTCCTAACTATAGTACAGACGATAAATAATACTTACAGGACAATATAATATGAAAAACGAAAGATATGATATAGACACAGTGAAATTATACGAGTCTGATTCATACGTTCGTGCTTTCGATGCTGAGGTAATCAGCTGTAGTGAAGTTAAGATTAATGTTGGCGGTAAAGAAACTAAGGCTTATGCAGTGGTTCTTACCGCCACTGCTTTTTTTCCAGAAGGTGGCGGACAGTATGCAGACAAAGGCATTCTTGGTGGCATGGATGTTTTGGATGTTCAGACTTCAGATACTGGGATACTGCATTTTGTTCCAGAGCCATTAGCAGAAGGAAGTAGTGTTCACGGAGAGATTGATTGGGAAGTTCGATTCTCACGAATGCAAAAGCATAGTGGAGAGCATCTTTTATGTGGCATTATTCATAATGAATATGGATATGATAATGAAGGATTTCATTTGACAGATGAGTGCGTAACTCTTGATGTTAATGGTCAGCTTACCGAGGAACAGTTGGCAAGAATAGAACTGCTTGCCAATAGGGCAATATACGAAAATGTGTCCATTATAGTTTCGTACCCAGATAGCGATGAACTTGCTACCACCGACTATCGTAGTAAGCTTGAGCTTGACGATGGTGTTAGGCTAGTAACTATTGAAGGATATGATGTCTGTGCATGTTGTGCTCCCCATGTGGCTAGAACAGGCGAGATAGGTTGTATTAAGGTAATAGAAGCCTCGCCTCATAGGGGAGGCACAAGAATCGTTATGACAGCTGGAATAGGGGCATATAACGATTATAGTAGTATAGCCAGGGCCAATAAGAATATAATGGGCGTTGTATCTTCAAAGCGATACGAAACAGGTGAATTTGTTGCTGCAATGCAGGAACGTATGCAGAAACTTCAAAATGAAAATACAGCGTTAAAGAAAGAAATAACGGGATATGTTTTTGCGCAGGTGAAAGCAGATATTCTTGCAAGAGATTCAGAGGATAAATCACCAGTACTTATATTTACAGACACTCTTGATGATATACAGCTTCGAAATGTGATTAATGAATGCTGCGAAATATTTGATGGACGAGTTGCAGGTTTTCTTGGTAACGATGAAAAAGGCTACAGATATATTATCAGTAGTAAGGAAAAGGATCAGGCTTTGCCAGCATTTGCAAAAGAACTTAATCAGGCCCTTGATGGTCGGGGCGGTGGTAACCAGGAGATGATTCAAGGCCAGATAAAAAGTAGTAGAGAGAACATTGAGAGGTATATGAAAAATAAAGCATAAATAGTTATTGTATACGATTTTACAATAGTAATATGGCTTTAAGATGGGCGTAGTCTTATTTAGGAGCAGATATTAGTAGTTGCTAATATCTGCTTTTTAAGTGTGGTTTTTTATTTATTGTATTTTATGTGGGACTAATATATTCAGACGGGGAAACGTGATAAAAATACACATGAATAAATATTCATATGTATGTTGACATTTTAAATTAATATGATATATTGAATATATGAACAAACATTCATATGTAAATTTGCGATGAAAGGAGAGTGACGAATGGCAGAAGAAATAGGAGCATTTAACGATAGTGAAGTTGAAGAATTAGCTCAGTTCTATAAGATATTCGGTGATCCGACAAGGCTTAGAATACTTCATACATTATATAACACAGAAATGTGTGTAGGGGAACTGGCAGATAAGCTTTCAATGGAGCAATCAGCCATATCACACCAGCTGAGAGTATTAAAACAAATCAAGCTGGTTATAGCCAGGAGAGATGGCAAACAGATGGTATATTCACTGGCAGATGATCATATAGCTCAGATTCTCATGATGGGCTTAGAACATATTAGAGAGGAAGATTAGAAATAATATTAGATAAAAGACTGGTAAAAAGCTACGTCGAGAAATATTATTTTAAGAGATAGGAGATTATTACTATGAAGAAGACATTTATTTTAGAGGATTTATGTTGTGCTAACTGTGCAGCCAAGATTGAGGATGCAACAGCCAAGATTGATGGTGTTTCAAGCGTTAGCGTGGCTTTCCTAACACAGAAGATGAAGGTTGAATTTGACGATGCCAAGGAAGAAGCTATAGTAAGTGAAATTAAGGCTATTGTTAAGAAGATTGAGCCAGATGTTAATGTGGTAGAAAAATAAGAAGCAGATTTACAATGAGTTTATTGAGATATGAGTAAGCAGTTAAAGAAAAGAATAAAACGTGTAATAATTGGCATGGTATTATATATCATCGCCATTGTAGCAGAGAAATTACTTGGTAATGTCAGTATATTCGGCTCACAGCTTGTGGTTGAAGCATTAATTTTACTATTATTTTTATCTGCCTATATTACAATAGGCGGTGATGTAGTAAAAAAGGCTGTGAAAAATATTGTGAATGGTCAGCTTATGGATGAAAATTTCCTGATGACGTTAGCTACTATAGGTGCCATGTTTGTAGGGGATTTTAGTGAAGCAGTAGCAGTTATGCTTTTCTATCAAGTGGGTGAATGCTTCCAGGCTTATGCAGTTGGTCGTGCACGTAATTCAATTAAAGATTTGATGCAGATATGCCCAGATGAAGCCACAGTAATACGAGATGGCGAGGAAGTTGTGGTGGATCCAGATGAGGTTGCTATTGATGAAATCATAGTGATAAAGCCAGGAGAAAAGGTTCCTCTTGACGGCGTAGTAGTAAAGGGAAGTAGTAATCTTGATACTAAAGCTCTTACTGGCGAAAGTATGCCTCGAAGTGTGGCAGAAGGTCAGGACGTTATAAGTGGATGCATTAACTTAAATGGAGTCATTGAAGTACGTGTTACCAAGGAGTTCGGTGAAGCTACAGTAACTAAGATTCTAGAGCTTGTAGAAAATGCAAGTGCCAAGAAAGGCAAGGCTGAGCAGTTCATTACTAAGTTTGCCAGATGGTACACTCCGCTTGTTGTATTTGGCTCGGTAGGACTTGCACTCCTTCCTCCTTTAGTTAATATATTCATTTTGAGGAATGCTACTTTTGGATGGGCTGCATTTACACCATTTATCTATAGAGGACTTACATTCCTGGTTATCAGTTGTCCTTGTGCTCTTGTTATTTCAATACCACTCAGCTTCTTTGGAGGCATTGGCGGTGCGAGCAAGAAAGGTATTCTTATTAAGGGAAGTACTTACCTTGAAAACATGACTAAGGCAGAATATGTAGTCATGGACAAAACAGGAACACTTACAAAGGGTGCATTTAAAGCAACTAAGATTGTTGCATGTACTGATAATATGAATGTGGATGAGGTACTTAGTACTCTTGCTATTGCTGAAGGCTATTCTAGTCATCCAATATCAGTATCTATTATTGATGCATATAAAGAAAAATGTGATGGCGAGATACCTAAGGCTGAGAGCGTTGAGGAAATAGCAGGCTACGGAGTGAAGGCTAGTATAGCGGGAACAGTGTATTATGTTGGCAATGCTGAGTTGCTTCAAAAACAGGGCGTGACACCTTCTGATGCACCTGATTATGGAACAATCGTATATCTTGCAGATAGTGAGAAGTGTCTTGGTTATTGTCTGCTTGAAGATGAAATAAAGTCAGATGCTAAGGAAGCAATTGAAAAACTACGAAGTAATGGTGTAAAAGACGTAATAATGCTTACTGGTGATCGAAAAGAAACAGCAAAGCGCGTGGCTGAAGAAATCGGAATCACATCAGTTTATAGCGAGCTTCTTCCAGGGGATAAGGTCGATAGAGTTGAAGAAATATTCCAGAAAAAGACCGAGAAGGGTATGGTGATTTTTGTTGGTGATGGAATCAATGATGCACCTGTTTTGGCAAGAGCAGATATAGGTATTGCTATGGGCGGACTTGGGAGCGATGCAGCAATTGAAGCAGCTGACATAGTCATTATGGATGATGCCCCATCAAAAATTGGACTTGCAATGAAAATTGCAAGAAAGACAGTGGCTATTGTTAAGGAGAATATCGTTTTTGCAATTGGTGTGAAATTACTTGTATTATTATTCGCAGCACTTGGAATAGCAGGTATGTGGTGGGCTATTTTCGCCGACGTTGGTGTTGCAGTACTAGCAATACTTAATGCAATGAGAGCACTATATATTAAGGAATAGTAGAAAAGCAGATTGTATAAAACTGATTTTAATGGCATAATTTCGTAAGAGATTATGCCATTTTTTATTTTATTAGGAGATATACATGAAATTATTATTAAGACTTAGTAAAGAGGCCGCAAAGTACAAGGGATACTATGCGGTTGCAATATTATCTACATTTTGTTTGACCGCAGTCAACCTTATAGCCCCTCGTGTGCTATCAGCAATGACAGGAATAGTTGAAAGAGGTATGGATGAGAATTCTATGTTAGTGATAATAAAACTGACATTTGCTTTAGCGGGCTTATATTTACTTAGAGTTTTATTTAGGTTTTTAAGCAATTATATAGCTCATAAAGCTGCGTGGTATTTAGTTGGTGACCTGCGCAGAAAAACATATGACAAACTGGAGCGAATGGATTTATCATTCTTTCATGACAAACAGACTGGCGACCTTATGAGCCGTGTTGTCAATGATACAAGGGATTTTGAACTATTATATGCTCATATTATTCCAGATATGATAACCAATATAGTAACCTTTGTGGGAGTACTTGTGATTCTTCTTTGTATCAACTGGAAGCTGGCGTGTATCACATGTTTTCCGATTCCATTAATTCTGATTTCTGGTGTTATATTTGCCAAGAAGGTTAGACCATTTTTCAAGAAAGCACAAACTAAAATGGGAGAACTTAATGGAAAACTTCAGGACAATTTATCTGGTGTACATGAGATTCAGTCATTTGGTCAGGAAAGCTATGAAACCAGAATGGTTGATGAAAAGAATATGGACCATATAACTGCTATGCTTAGGGCACTTAGAACAAGTGCGATATTCCATCCATCAGTAGAGTTTGTATCATCACTTGGAACTGTATTAATAGTGGGATTTGGCGGATTACTGGCGTATAAGGGTAATCTGTCAGTAGAAGATATTGTTTCTTTTTTACTGTATCTTAGTCTGTTTTATGCTCCTATTTCAGGACTCGCGAACCTGCTCGAGAATACGCAGCAGTCACTGGCAGGAGCAGAGCGAGTTATGATGATCCTGGATACTCCATCCAAGATTGTCGATAAAGACGATGCAATCGATATAAAAAATGTAAAGGGCAAGATAGAATTTGAGAATGTAAACTTTAGATACGAAACTGGAGATGAAATATTAAAGGATATATCCTTTAAATGCAAGCCTGGTATGATGGTGGCACTTGTCGGACCAACAGGAATAGGTAAAACCACACTTACACAGCTTATTTCCAGATTCTATGAACCTCAAAGTGGAAGAATATTACTGGATGGTCATGATTTACAGGATATCACATTAGAGAGCCTTCGTAAGAATATTTCGCCAGTTCTTCAGGATACTTTTTTATTTAATGGTACTGTTAAAGAGAATATTGGATATGCGTGCCCAGAGGCAACTGATGATGAAATAAAAGAAGCAGCTATGGCTGCCAATATTCATAATGAAATAATGTCAATGCCAGATGGATATGAAACACAGATAGGAGAGAGAGGACTTCGTCTTTCAGGTGGTCAGAAGCAGAGAATGTCCATTGCGAGAGCAATACTTCGTAAGTCACCTATTATCATTTTAGACGAGGCGACTGCATCAGTTGATGTGGAAACAGAGAGGCAGATTCAAAAGGCAATTAATTCTATTGCTGGAAAACGAACTATATTTGCGATTGCGCATAGGCTATCAACCATCAAAAATGCGGATATGATTCTTGTAATTGAAAATGGTACTATTGCAGAATCAGGAACCCACGAAGAACTCGTGAAGCTTGGCGGAATATATGCACGTATGAATGATATTCAAAGCTAAAATGCAGATATATAAGTGGAAATGTTGATAAATAGTGAAATAGGTGGTACAGTAGTATAACCTATAAAAATACTATGCATTAGAAAATCGCGAGAGAAATTATGACATTAACACAGTTGCAATATGTAGTGACAATAGCAGAATGTAAGTCGATAAACAAAGCAGCCAATGATCTTTTTGTATCACAACCAGCATTATCTGGAGCTGTTAAAGAATTAGAGGAAGAACTTTCAATGCAGTTGTTTACCAGAACCAATAAGGGGATTGTGGTAACAACAGAAGGTGAGGAATTCCTTAGTTATGCCAGACAAATGATAGAAATCAATAATATGGTTGAAGATCGTTTTTTGGGCAGAAGAGAGAATAAAAAGAAGTTCAGCGTTTCGATGCAGCATTATTCATTTGCTGTTGATGCATTTATAAAATTGGCCAATAAATATTCTATGAATGAATACGAACTTGCAGTTCATGAGACCAAGACGTATGAAGTTATTGAGAATGTTAAAAACCATAGAAGTGAGCTTGGAATTCTTTATGTAAATGATTTTAATAATAAAGCTATGCATAAAATATTTCAGGACAATGATTTAGAGTTTGTTCCACTTTTTGAGTGTGGTGTATGTGTATATATAGCAGCATCACATCCTCTTGCTGGCAAGAAGATTATAGCTTTTGAAGAACTGGCTGACTATCCATGCCTTTCTTTTGAACAGGGAGACAAGAGCTCGTTTTACTATGCTGAAGAAGTGCTTAGTACATTGGAATATCGACAGATTATTAAGACAGATGACAGAGCGACCATGCTTAATCTTATGACAGGAATGAATGGATATACACTATGTTCAGGTATAATATATGGTGATTTAAATGAAGGTAATTATGTATCTATACCACTAAAATCAGATGATACAATGACCATAGGTTATATCAAAAGAAAGCATATGCCACTTTCACAGCTGGCAGTCGAATATATTGAGATAATAAAGAAAGCGAGAGCAAAATAAATGGATATTAAAAATACTATTAAAGAAGCTGCAGCTAAGCTTGAAAAGAATTATCAGCAGCAGGGAATTTTCGAGATGGGCATAGGTGATAAGATGCCTAATAGAGAAGAGGTTATTAATATAATTAATGAAACAAGGCGAGTTATTTTTCCGGGATTTTTTGGCCCAGAAAATACAGCCCTTGTTAATCTTAATTCATTTGCAGGTAATACTTTAGCTAGCATATACGAGAAACTTTTTAGACAAATTAGAGTAGCTTTTTTGTATAATAAAAAGAAGTCAGTGGATAATGCCAACGCCCTTGCTGAAGATATAGCTCTTAAATTTATTGGTGAGCTTCCAAGAATTCAGGAACTTCTTTTAAAAGATGTTGAAGCATATCTTGCAGGCGACCCTGCAGCTGGAAGCAAGGAGGATATCATATTCTCATATCCTGGAATATATACAATATATGTTTATCGTATAGCTCATATTCTGTATGAACTCGAGGTTCCATATATTCCTCGTATTATGACAGAGCATGCTCATAGTAAGACAGGAATCGATATAAATCCTGGTGCTACAATTGGTGAATATTTCTTTATTGATCATGGTACAGGTATTGTTATAGGTGAAACCACAGAAATTGGTAATCATGTAAAGATATATCAGGGTGTTACACTTGGTGCTCTTTCTACAATGAAAGGACAAGCATTATCTGGAGTTAAACGTCATCCAACGATTGAAGATGACGTTGTAATATACGCAAATACAACAATTCTTGGTGGGGATACAGTAGTAGGAAAAGGTTCAGTAGTTGCAGGTAACACGTTCCTTACACAGTCTGTACCAGAAAATACAACAGTATCAGCATATATGCCAGAACTTAAGCTAAAGGCGAGAAGAGTTAAGGAGAAATAGTAGCCATGGAAAATAAAACATCTGTGATTGATATGAGTAAAATGGCAACTGTGGTTGTATCAAGTTGTGATAAATATGAAGAAGTATGGTATCCCTTTTTTTCGTTATTTCATAAATATTGGAAAGACTGTAAATTTGATGTTATTTTGAACACTGAATCAAAAAAGTGCTTGGAAGCTAACGTAATAACAATAAATGCTTCAGGGCAGTGGTGTGGAAGACTGAATTCTGTTTTGGACTGTGTTACAACGCCTTATGTTATACTGCTTCTAGACGATTTTTTTTTA
>JAZRXF010000048.1:0-11732 GCA_045600085.1 Lachnospiraceae bacterium | reverse complement strand
CCAGGTGGATATGTAAGCTATAATGTGAGCTTTGGCAGGTTTATAGGTTATCTAATATTCCCAAGTATCGCCATAGCGCTTCCTAAGATTGCGATGACAGTTAAGCTGCTTCGTAGTTCTATTATTACAGAAAGTAAGAAGGATTATGTGCGTACTGCTTATAGCAGAGGTAATAGTACGACTCAGGTTCTTTACAAGCATGTACTTCGTAATGCCATGATTCCGGTCGTCACATTCCTCGGTATGGTATTTACCAATATGATAGCTGGAAGTATTGTAGTCGAGCAGGTGTTTAACATACCTGGACTTGGCCGTATACTCCTTACTTCTATATCCAATAGAGATTATCCAGTCACACAGGCAATTATTTTACTTATAGCAGCGCTTGTTATAGTAGTTAACTTTATTGTGGATATTATTTATCACATTCTTGATCCTAGAGTAGGAGGTGATAGATAATGAATAAAACAAATCTTAAGAAATTGAATTTAAAGAATATCAAGATAAATGGGCGTAAAATTAACTCCAATATGGTCATTGGAGCAAGTATATTATTGGTGCTTGCAATTGTAGTGCTTGTTAGTTTGTTTTATACACCTTACGACCCGGAAGGGATGAATATTAGCCTTAAGAATGCTAGGCCTAGTCTTTCGCATATCTTTGGCTGTGATCAGTTTGGTAGAGATACCTTTAGTCGTGTGATGGTTGGTATTAGAAATACATTCAGTATCTCAGTAGCAACAGTTTTTATAGGCGTAGTATTTGGAATGATAATCGGTAGTGTCTGCGGATATTTTGGTGGCATGGTTGATGAGATACTTATGAGAATCAATGATGCGCTTTATGCATTTCCAAGTGTGCTATTAGCCCTGGTTGTTATCAGCTTACTAGGTACCAAGACTACCAATGTTATGATTGCTCTTGGTATTGCCTTCATCCCAAGCTTTGCCAGAATGGTTCGTGGTGAGTATATCAAGCAGAAGGAGATGGACTATGTGAAGAAGGCCAGACTTATCGGCGCTTCACATTTTAGAATAATATTTGTGCATATCCTTCCTAATATCACACCAGTTCTTCTTACCAGTGTGATTATTGGATTTAACAATGCTGTACTCGCAGAAGCTGGACTTTCGTATCTCGGAATAGGCGTACAACCACCAGATGCATCACTTGGTAGAATGCTTTCGGAAAGTCAGTCATTACTATTTTCTAATCCTTGGTGTGCCGTTTTCCCAGGACTAGTGATTCTTTTGCTTGTTCTTGGATTTGCACTATTATCAGAAGGATTGTCGACAGAGGAATAATAGATGTTATTAGAAGTAAAGAATTTAACAATAGAATTTCACGATCATGATAAACCAGAACGTGTAGTGGAGGATGTTAGTTTTACTCTGGATAAGGGTGAGATACTTGGTGTAGTAGGAGAGTCAGGATCAGGTAAGTCCATGACTGCTATGGCTATTGCAGGACTACTTCCTAGAAAAAAGCTGAATTGTACAGGTGAGATCCTCTTTGATGATGAAGAACTTCTTACTATAGAACGTAAGAAGCTTCGTGAGCTTCAGGGACAGGCTATATCAGTTATATTCCAGGAGCCTATGACAGCTCTTAATCCGACTATGACTATAGGTAAGCAGGTGGAGGAAGGACTTCTTCTTCATACTAAGCTTACCAAGGAAGAGCGAAGAGCTAAGGCCATAGAGGTTCTTGGCAATGTTGAGCTTGATAATCCAGAGATTATATATGATTCATATCCACACGAACTATCGGGAGGTATGAGACAGCGAGTGATGATAGCCGCTGCTATGATTACAGAGCCTGACATACTTATTGCTGACGAACCAACCACAGCACTTGATGTTACGGTTCAGAGTCAGATTATAGATTTGCTTCGAAGGATTAATAAGAAGCGCGGCACAGCGATATTATTTATTTCGCATGACCTTAGTCTTATCAATCAGATAAGCGACAGGGTGCTCGTGATGCATAAGGGTAAGATAGTAGAGAGTGGCTCATGCCATGATATCTTCGATAATCCTAGGGAGGAATATACAAGGAAGCTTATCGGCGCTATTCCAAAGGTAGATATATAAAAAAATATATATAAAAATGGATTTAGAATATTTGTTATACAGACATAAAATAATTGTTTTAGAAAGGCATATTAGATGTCCAAGATATTAGAAGTAAAGGACTTATCAGTAACCTTTACTGATACAAAAAAGAATAAAAAGCAGGTTTTGTTCGATGTTGATTTCGAGATGGAAGCTGGAGAGATACTTGGTCTTGCCGGAGAGAGTGGTTCTGGTAAGAGTACTATAGCCAAGTGCATACTTGGTATGGTGCCACATCAGGGAGAGATTCATCTTGAGGATAAAAATCCTCAGATGATATTTCAGGATCCATATAGCTCGCTTAACCCAGCCAAGACTATCAGGTCAATACTAGAGGAGCCGCTTAAGCTCCATACAAAGCTTAGCCGCGAGGAGAGACTTATTAAAGTAAAGGAAGCGCTAGAGTCAGTAGAGCTAAGCTCGGAATTGATGATACGTAAGCCATCAGAGCTATCAGGCGGACAGAGACAGCGTGTATGTATCGCAGAGTCACTGATTAATGATACAAAGTTTCTCATCGCAGATGAGCCAGTATCAGCGCTTGATGTTACAGTACAGGCCCAGATTCTTAAGCTACTAAATGATCTTAAGGAGAAGAAAGGCCTTACGATATTGTTTATATCCCATGACCTTCGTACAATGTATAATGTATGTGATAGAATAATGATACTTGACAAAGGCTACATAGTTGAAAGTGGAACTCCAAGAGAGATGTATAGTAATCCGAAACATGACTATACTAAGCTTTTACTAAAGAGTGCAGGCCTTAATACATTTAAGGATAAATAGCTCATAATACTGGAGGACTTTATGATTTGTAATAACTGCGGAAAAGAGATAGAGGATGATTCTGAATTTTGCTATTTCTGTGGAAGTGATACCGCCAATACTGCTAACGCAGAGTTTGAAGATGTTGAATTGTTCAAAAAAGAGATGAATGCGGAGAGTGCTTATGGCATAACTGCAGAAAATCTTATGAATTTAATATTTAATAATTCAGAGAAAGAGTTTGAGTCTTCAAAATCCAATGATTCAGAAGCTGTCGAAGAAGCACATAGGCCAGCGTATAATTATGACCTTAGCAATATAAAATGTCATTTATGTGGTGGTGAAATTATACCTGGAAAAATAGAAGCTGATCGTAACAGAGATTTCTATGATTTAATTGCTGATGGTACCTTTGTCTGTGATAATGAGGAGCTAGGCATATTTGAATCTGGTGGTATGAGAATATATTTATCTGGACCAGCGTGCTTTTGTCCAAGGTGTAAAGTAATTACAGGATTTTTTAATGCAAATTAAGGAGAATAGATGCTAGAGACATTTTATCCAGGTGATTATCTGGATTCCACATATGATATAGATTTTGAAGGAATGTACGAAAAGGGATACAGAGGAATAATATTTGATATAGATAATACTCTTGTTCCTCATGGAGCTCCTGCTGACAAGAAGGCCAAGGCGTTATTTGATAGATTACATGCACTAGGATTTAAAACTCTTGTATTATCTAATAATAAAGAGCCAAGAGTTAAGTCGTTTGCCAAGGTTGTAAAATCAAAATATATATTTAAGGCTGATAAACCATCAAGAAAAGGCTATCGCAGAGCAATGGGTATAATGGAGACTGACGAGAGCAATACTTTATTTGTAGGCGATCAGCTGTTCACAGATGTATGGGGAGCTAATAGAACAGGACTATACAGTATCCTGGTGAAGCCAATCCATCCAAAGGAAGAAATACAGATAGTATTAAAGAGAATACCAGAGAAATGGGTATTGTATTTTTATAATAAAAAGATAAAAAGAGGTTAATCATGGTACCAGAAAGTAGTAAGAAAAATTTTGGCTTAATCGGATATCCAGTAGAGCATTCATTATCACCCATTATTCATAGCACTCTTGGTGCAGAGACAGATGTAGCTCTTTCTTATCCACTATACTGCATAGAAAAGGATGATCTTGGTTCTTTTATCAAGGATTCTTATGATCTTGGTATCAATGGATTTAACGTAACAGTTCCATATAAGCAGGAGGTCATGCAGTATCTTTGTGATATTGACGACGAGGCGAAGGCAATAGGAGCTGTTAACACATTAGTCAGAACTGAGAATGGCTATAAAGGATATAACACAGATATGCCAGGTGTTATGGAAGCTATGGCAGAAGAAGGCATCGTAATTAAGGGAAGTAACGTAGTAGTAATAGGTGCAGGTGGCGCAGCTAGAGCTATTGTGAAGGGCGTTATTAATGAAGCCCCAGCTAGGCTTATGATATTAAACAGAACCAAGGAAAAGGGAGCAGAGCTTGCCAGTGAATATGGATATGAGGGTGCTATCATCGCAGGCTACGATGATGATTTTGTAGCTATGATGGATGAAGCTAGTGATGGGAAGAAATGGATAGCTATCCAGACCACATCAGTTGGTATGTATCCAAAGGTTGTATTTAGCCCAGTAACTAACAAGGATTTTTATACTCGAATTGATAAGGCTTATGATATTATATTCAATCCTGCAGAGACACTCTTTATGAAGAAGGTAAGAGAAGCAGGAGGCGAGGCTTATAACGGACTTAAGATGCTAGCTTATCAGGGATGCAGATCATATGAGTACTGGACAGGTAAGAAGATTACTGCTGACATGAAGAAGAAGGTCTGCGCAGCACTGATTAAATAGTAATTATAGATAATATTTGGTTATAGAATTGATAGGGTTCGAAAGCATAGGATAGAGATATGAAAAGTATTGCACTTATAGGATTTATGGGAAGTGGTAAGACCTCGGTTGGCGAAAAGCTTGCAGAGGCACTTGGGTTTAACTGTATAGACACAGACGCCATGATAGTAGAGAAGTATGGCGTAATAAGCGATATCTTCGAGACTAAAGGCGAAGCTTACTTTAGAGATATAGAGACAGAGACTTTGAAGGAAGCATTGGAGCTATCTGATACAGTAATCTGCACTGGCGGAGGTATCATCCTAAAAGACGAGAACAGAGCTATGCTTTCAGGTAATGCACGCGTGGTATATCTTGAGACCAGCCCAGAGACAGTATATGAGAGAGTATACAATGATGATGCAAGGCCGCTACTTAAGGGCAAGAAAAATGTGGAAGATATAGCTACTATGATGGCAGGAAGATTACCTAAGTACCAGGACGCCGCACAGTATATAGTCACTACAGATAATAAATCTATCGAAGAGATAGTAACTGAAATTTTGGATAAGATATCTAAATAATATAGGTTAATATAAAAAGAAAACTCTTATCATGAAAGCAGTTTATAGAAAGGAATCAATATGAAAATCTTAGTTATTAATGGACCAAATCTTAATTTCCTTGGAATAAGAGAACCAGGTATATATGGAAAGCAGGATTATAATTATCTGCTCAAGACTATAGCTGATAAAGCAGAGGCGGAAGGCCACAGTATAGAGGTATTTCAGTCTAACCATGAAGGGGCTATTATTGATAGAATTCAGGATGCTTATTCCGATGGTACAGAAGGTATTGTTATAAATCCAGGTGCATATACGCATTATAGCTATGCTATCCATGACGCTCTAAGGAGTGTAGGTATGATGAAGGTTGAGATACATATTTCAGATGTGGACAATAGAGAGGATTTCAGAAAGATATCTGTTACAGCACCCGCATGTGACCATGTAATAAAAGGACATGGACTACCAGGATATCTTGAGGCAATAGATTATATTGTTAATAATGCTAATTAATACATTGAAGTGCTGAAAACATTGAATAAATAACGAAAATATGCTACTTTTGTAAGAGCGAAAATAATAATCACTAGGAGGATTACACAATATGATGAATTTATTATTATCAGGTGATGCAGCGGCAGCAGGTGCAGGAATTGGACCTATGGTATTTTCTATCGTAATTATGCTTGCTGTATTTTACTTTATGCTTATTCTTCCACAGAAGAAGGAGCAGAAGAAGATGAACGCAATGCTTGCAAGCCTTGAGATTGGTGATGTAGTACTTACTACAAGCGGATTTTATGGCGTTATCATTGATATCACAGAAGAAGATGTTATCGTTGAGTTTGGTAGCAATAAGAACTGTCGTATTCCAATGAGAAAGTCAGCTATTTCTCAGGTTGAGAAGCAGGATAAATAATATTTGTGAGGATTCAATAATGGAACTTAATATTGTAAGAATTAAGGGTGATGGTATTGGACCAGAAATCGTTACAGAGGCCAGTAAGGTTCTTGAGGCAGTTGGTGCCAAGTATGGTCATACCATGAAGTTTACAGATATATTAATGGGTGGTTGCTCAATTGATGCTTGCGGTGAACCACTTACACAGGAAGCTATTGATACAGCTCTTAGTGCTGATGCAGTACTTATGGGTTCAATCGGTGGTAATACATCGACATCTCCATGGTATAAGCTTCCACCAGAAAAAAGACCAGAAGCAGGTCTTCTTAAGATTAGAAAGGCACTTAATCTTTTTGCTAATCTTAGACCAGCACTTTTATACAAAGAATTATCAGCAGCATGCCCTCTTAAAGAGGATACAGCAGCTAAGGGATTCGATATGCTTATCATGCGTGAGCTTACAGGTGGTTTGTACTTTGGAGAGCGCTCTACTAAAGAAGTAGATGGACAAATGGTAGCTACTGATACACTTACTTATTCAGAAAGCGAGATTAGAAGAATTGCTATTAAGGCTTTTGATGTTGCTATGAAGAGAAGCAAGAAGGTTATCAGTGTTGATAAAGCCAATGTACTTGATTCTTCTAGACTTTGGAGAAAGGTTGTGGAAGAAGTTGCTAAAGATTATCCAGAAGTAAGTTATGAGCATATGCTTGTAGATAACTGCGCTATGCAGCTTGTTAAGAATCCAGCACAGTTTGATGTAGTTCTTACAGAGAATATGTTTGGCGATATCTTATCTGATGAAGCATCTATGATTACGGGTTCAATCGGTATGCTTCCAAGTGCATCACTTAATGATACTAAGTTTGGTTTATATGAGCCAAGTGGTGGATCTGCTCCAGATATTGCAGGCAAGGGTATTGCTAATCCTATAGCAACAATCCTTAGTGCTTCTATGATGCTTAGATATTCATTTGACCTTGATAAAGAGGCGGATGCAATAGACAACGCGGTTCAGCAGGTACTTAGAGAAGGATATCGTACAATCGATATTATGCCTCAGGATGGAAATCTCGATGGTATCACTCAGGTTGGTACAGCTAAGATGGGTGATCTTATAGCAGAAAGAGTATAAGAATAAACGAATATAATGAAAAGAGGTCTGGAATCCAGACCTCTTTTTGCATATAAATTGATATTTGAAAATAAAATTACTTAACTAGAATTATTTCCTGACCATATACTGATACGTCTACCAGTGAGTTAATAGGATATTGTGTTGAATGAGTGCTATTAGTACTTAATTTCGCAATCTTTGAAATTCCGTGGTATTCAAACAGTACTATTAAGTCAAGAAGTGGAACACCATTAACGTAGGTTGTAGTATTATCGTCGTAATCTATAACCCTTGCTTTAGTATGAAATCCCAAATTAATGATTTCTTTTCTGTGGCGATATGTCTTAAAGCCTGCAATAAATGTACCGATTCCAATTCCACAAAATACAATACCAAACAGTAATGAGAATAGGAGAAACATTATATCGCCCGCTAAAAAATAACCTATTAACATTCCGACAAAAATTGATAGGCCAACAAAAAAGAATATACCACCGAATACTATGAAAAATATCATTGTTTTCCAATACCTCAAACTGTGTTAAAATTACAAATAGTTTTTTTATACGAATTATTATACATATTCTAATATTAGAAAGAAAGTTTTTTCTTGGAAAGGAATATATGGCAGGTAGTCATCATAGCAGTGGACACCATAGTGGAAGTCACCATAGTTCTCATTCGAGTTCACATCATAGTAGTCATAGTAGTCATAGCAGTCATCACTCGCATCACTATCATAGTTCGAGTGGCCATAGCTCATACTCATCAAGATATAGCAGAGTTTCTCCATTTTCAGACATTAAGAGAGATACCTTTGTGGATTTTGAGGAGTATAAAAGTACTCACGAAGGGATGTTTGAACAGGCAGGAGAAAAGGATGGTCTTACCAATGAAGTTAGCGTAATGCCAGTAACTGGCGATTATGTTAGTAAGATGAGCCAGGAATCTTTAGAATATCGAAATGACCAGGAAGATTCTACAGATGGTGTTATCATTCATTCAACCATGAAAAAAGATCATACTGGCACGAAGATAAAGATTGATAGTCCAAAAGCTCCATATAGAGATGTTGGTATTGATGAAGCTCTTATATATGGAAGAAGCTGGGTTGTTGGTGATGCTTATGCACTTGATACCTGTGATAATTATTTCATAAAGAACTACAAAGGCGGGTCATTTATGGCTAATCCTGAAGTTAAAATGATTGTCACCATAGTTGTAGCATTTATATTATTCGGTGCAGGTGTTTCCAATGCTATATATGAATTGCTCATCCCTATATTTGAAAATATGGACATGACCAATGACGCCTTCTATACAATCGATGATGTGATATATTATGGACAATTTACATTGTTTGCAATTGCGGGATTAATAGGTTTTGTATCAACAAAGAGATTGCATAAAAAGAATCGTATGTTCACAGCTCAAATGATTAAAGAACACCTTATAAATGAGGAAAAGCAAAGATATGAGTATACCCATGAGTTTTTGCCAATATGTCCTCAGTGTGGTGCATCGAGACAGAGTACTGAGGTATCGTGTATATACTGCGGTGCAAGTCTTCTTAGAAGTACCAATCAGCAAGGATAATATCTTGAATAAGTGGGCAGTATTGTAGTATTATTAAACGAGTACGGCGTGTTATATTACGTGAATTAATTTAGAAAATAACATATATACGGAAGGAATGAAAAAATGAGAAGTGATAATGCAAGAGCAGGTATGCAACAGGCACCTGCAAGAAGTTTATTTAATGCACTTGGATTTACAAAGGAAGAGATGAAAAAGCCTATGGTTGGTATTGTAAGCTCATACAACGAGATCGTACCTGGCCATATGAATATTGATAAAATTGTTGAAGCAGTTAAGCTAGGTGTTGCTGAAGCAGGTGGTGTACCAGTAGTATTTCCAGCTATCGCAGTTTGTGATGGTATAGCAATGGGACATGTTGGTATGAAGTATTCTCTTGTAACAAGAGACCTTATTGCTGATTCCACAGAGTGTATGGCTCTTGCTCATCAGTTTGATGCGTTAGTTATGGTTCCTAACTGTGATAAGAACGTTCCAGGACTTCTTATGGCTGCAGCAAGACTTGATCTTCCTACAGTATTTGTATCAGGCGGTCCTATGCTTGCTGGTCACGTAGGCGGACAGAAGAGATCACTTTCATCTATGTTCGAGGCAGTTGGTTCACATGCTGCAGGAACTATGACAGAGGAAGAAGTTGAGAATTTCGTAGAAAATGTATGTCCTACATGTGGTTCATGTTCAGGTATGTATACAGCAAACTCTATGAACTGTCTTACAGAGGCACTAGGTATGGGACTTCGTGGTAATGGTACTATCCCAGCTGTTTACTCTGCTCGTATTAGACTTGCAAAGCAGGCCGGATATGCTGTTATGGATATGTTCAACAAGGGAATCACAGCTCGTCAGATTATGACAAAGGAAGCTATTCTTAATGCACTTACAGTAGATATGGCACTTGGATGTTCAACAAACTCTATGCTTCATTTACCAGCAATTGCTCATGAGATTGGCTTTGACTTTGATATTTCATTTGCTAACCCAATTTCGGAGAAGACACCTAACCTTTGTCACCTTGCACCAGCAGGTCCTACTTATATGGAAGACCTCAACGAGGCAGGTGGTGTATGGGCAGTTATGAAAGAGCTTGCTGATATAGGACTTCTTAATACAGATTGTATGACAGTAACAGGTAAGACAGTAGGCGTGAATATTGCTAATGCTGTAAACCTTAACCCAGAGGTTATCAGAACAGTTGATAATCCATATTCTAAGACAGGTGGTCTTGCAGTACTTAAGGGTAACCTTGCTCCTGATGGATCAGTTGTTAAGAGATCCGCTGTTGTAGCTGAAATGATGGTTCATGAAGGACCAGCTAGAGTATTCGACTGCGAGGAAGATGCAATCGATGCAATCAAGAGTGGCAAGATTGTGGCTGGTGATGTAGTAGTTATTAGATATGAGGGACCAAAGGGTGGCCCTGGTATGAGAGAGATGCTTAACCCAACATCAGCAATTGCCGGTATGGGACTTGGAAGTAGCGTAGCTCTTATTACAGATGGTAGATTTTCTGGTGCAAGCCGTGGCGCTTCTATCGGACATGTTTCTCCAGAAGCAGCAGATGGTGGTCCAATCGCTCTTGTTGAAGAGGGAGATATTATCTCAATCAATATCCCAGAGATGAAGCTTGACGTAAAGGTATCTGATGAAGAGATGGCAGCTAGAAAGGCAAAGTGGCAGCCAAGAGAAGCTAAGGTTAAGACAGGATACCTTGCAAGATACAAGGAACTCGTAACTAGTGGTGCACACGGCGCTGTTATGAAGAGCCCTAATGAAATGAAATAATTAAGTTTTAAGAAAAGGAACAGTAAAAATGGAACTTACAGGATCACAAATAGTAGTTGAATGTTTGAAAGAACAGGGAGTAGATACAGTATTTGGATATCCAGGAGGAACTATCCTTAATATTTACGATGAACTTTACAGACATCAAGATGAAATAAAGCATATATTAACAAGCCATGAGCAGGGCGCTAGCCATGCAGCTGATGGATACGCAAGAGCAACAGGTAAGGTGGGTGTATGCCTTGCAACATCAGGACCTGGTGCAACTAACTTAGTTACTGGTATTGCCACAGCTAATATGGACTCTGTACCACTTGTAGCCATTACTTGTAACGTTGTTCTTCCTGCACTTGGCAAAGATACATTCCAGGAAGTAGATATAGCAGGTGTATGTATGCCTATTACTAAGCATACATTTATTGTAAAGGATATTACTAAGCTTGCTGATACAATTCGTAAGGCATTTGCTATTGTTAAGACTGGCCGTCCAGGACCTGTTCTTGTAGATATTACAAAGGATGTTACTGCCAATAAATGCGAGTTCCAGAATAAGACTGTTGAAGAGAGTATGGCAGAGTATTCTTATCTTGAGCGTGAGGTAAGTTATACAGATGCTGATATTGATAAAGCAGTTAAGATGATTAATGAAGCAAAGAAGCCATATATCTATGTTGGTGGTGGTGCTATTATATCAGGGGCAAGCAAGGAAGTGACTGAATTTGCAAAGCTTGCTGATGCGCCTGTATGTGATTCTCTTATGGGTAAGGGTACATTTAATGCGTATGATGACCTTTATACTGGTATGATTGGTATGCATGGTACAAAGACTTCTAACCGTGGAGTTAGCGAATGTGATCTTTTAATTGCACTTGGCGCAAGATTCTCAGACAGAGTTATTTCTAATGCAAAGAGATTTGCTGAAAATGCTAAAGTTCTTCACATCGATATTGATGCTGCTGAAATTAATAAAAATATTGCTGCATCACTCGGTATTGTTGG
>JAZRXF010000047.1:0-9743 GCA_045600085.1 Lachnospiraceae bacterium | reverse complement strand
TAAAAATACCACTAACGATATAGCCAATAAAAAATCAAATTGATATAAAAACAACCACAGTGAAATAATAAATGTAACTACTATAAGCAATTGTCTGTACATATCAATTTTTATATCATTTGGTGTTTTGTTGAATATCATAAATATAGTTCTCTTTTCTCTTATTTCATACCTATTATATCACAACAGTAAATATGCACTTAATAGCTTTCAAAAAAACAGCTCCTAACAAACGTTAGAAGCTGTTCCACAATAGGTAAATCAATATAACAATTATCTAAGTACTTCCTTAACTTTAGCCTTCTTACCTACACGATCTCTCAAGTAGTTAAGCTTAGCACGTCTAACCTTACCGTAACGTACAATCTCAACCTTCTCAATGTTAGGTGAGTGAAGTGGCCAAGTCTTCTCAACTCCACAACCGTTAGAAATCTTTCTAACAGTAAATGTTGTACGGTTGCTACCGTTCTGAATCTTGAGAACTGTACCCTCGAATACCTGAATTCTTTCCTTGTCACCTTCCTTAATCTTGCCGTATACCTTTACAGTATCACCAACATTAAACTGAGGTGCGTCAGCTCTAAGCTGCTCTTTTTCGATTTCCTGAATAATTGTGCTCATTAAAATTTCCTCCTGTGTTTCATCGGATGTTCTTAATACAATCTATGTAGCAGCGGACCATCTCTTTACTCGCAACTTTGATATAATAACATATTATTTTTGCACGGTCAATAAATATCTTGTAGTTTCTACTTTTTATTATCACCATTTGCAAGCTCTTCAATCTTTTCTTTTATCTCTTCTGCATATTTATGAAGCATTGCCTGAATATTATTTTCGGCTGGTACTAAGAATAGGAATCTAACTTTTTCCTTGGAATCCTCGGCTTTTTGTCTAATCGTCGCCTTGAACTCTTCATATCTGACTATTATCTGTTTATCAGCCGCAAACTTTCTAATCTTGGCAATAAGCTGAAATGAGTAGAATAAATCAACCAAAAACACTCCATATATTATGCCGATTATAAGACAAAAGCCTTTATTGGCTATTATCCATCTAGCAAGCTGTATCATAGGCTTTCGAAGCAGAAAATAATATCCAGCACCGCCTAGTGTCCAAAACAGAGAAAATCTTGGACATATAATGCCCTGAACATTGCCCCAGCACTTGCTATAGTCCCACAATCTTACATGAAGCCCCTTTATAAATATGATACCTGCGATATATTCAAGTACAGTAAGGCTTATTCCTATTATTAATATGGTTACAAGTGTCCTAGCCCAGTCTTCCTTAGGCAACAAACCTTCGAATTCGAGATAAGGAATAAGCGACAGCATAAATAGAACCACTAAACCAAATCCATAAATCGGAAGGTATGGACCAATTAGAAAACCTGGATTAATCCATTTGTGGTCTGGGTTATGAGCGCCAAAAAATTTTCTAAAAACTAATTCTATCACCCATCCAGCCATACAACCTATGATAAAAAGGAATGATAGCATTATTACAGTATTTCCAAGATTTGCAAGCATATACTACTCCGCTTTCATCGTTTCAGTATCTACAATAGCCATATCTCTTCTCTTCGCTATTGCCCTCATCCATAATGAGGATACAATAAGTAACACTATGCCTAAAACTAATAATATGACTATTTCCAGGCCCCCTAAATCTTCCTTGAAGAATATAGGAAGTATGTCTACTAATTTATCACCGTATAAACCAAGTAGTAACGCTACTGCATTGTTAAGGCAGTGCATACACATTGATGTAAATATACTTCCTGTCTTATAAACTGCGTATGCTAGGAATCCGCCAAGCAGTCCAACAACTATTAGTTTCACAAAATTCATATGATATGCACCAAATATCAGTCCGGTCCAGAAAACTGCAACTGGTATTTTATATCTGTTAGACAATGTCCCAAAAAGGAATCCTCTAAAAGCAACTTCTTCGCATATTGCTGGAAGTACTGCTGCAGCCAGTAATATTACCCATACTGGCTCATCAAATAATAAGCCTGTTATCTCATCTCCGGCGCTAGCTGCGCTCAATGGAAATATCTTACTTAATACTGCTGTTAAAAGCATCATAAGTATATACACACCCATCCACATCAGGATTCCTGCAATAATTCCCTGCACACCTGGTTTCTTTATAGAAAATACTTTCTTAAAATCAGTCTTAATATACCAGCAGTATACTAGTGTACATCCAAGAATCATAAGCTGTTCAATAATAAGACCTGGTAAACCAAGCTTAAGAACTAATATAGATCCTGCCATCATTAGTATTATCAATAATATACTAAATAACAAGATGACATCGCCCATACCAGGTATCTGCTTGTCATTCATATCACTTCTTTTCTCGATAATACGAATTCCTTCTGAACCATCGCTGAAAAGAATGCTTTCTGAGCTAAATACTCTTGCCATTATAACTACTGCTATCATGCTATAGAGAAGATTAGACAATAATACTACTGATATGGTCGCTGTATTAAACTCAAACACAAAAAGCTTGGCTATAAGTAAGCTTATATTTATAACAGGAATATAGGCCAGTACACCATCAAGAGTAATACCTGGTATCATTGAAGCCATAGCAGCAAACATAAACACCATCATTATAGGAGTAGAATAATTCTGAGCCTCCTTAAAGCTTTTGGCAAATATGCATACAAGCAGACAAACAGCAGAAGCAAACATTGCAAATACAAGAGCGCATACAAGTGTCAGAAGTATTGCTGGCACGTATGATGCTGCCGAAAATGCCACATCACTATCGCTTAGCTTCAGACTCTGATAGAAATAGCCGCCTAGTATTCCCATTGACAATACATTAAGAAGAGCTCCAGCCATAGCCATAGTACTGGTTGCCAAAAATTTACTGATAATAAGTTCAAGGTTGTTTACAGGCAATGTTAATAGTGTTTCAAGAGTACCTCTTTCTTTTTCACCTGCTGTAGTATCAATGGCAGGATACATAGCTCCCATTAAGATACTTGATACCATAAGAAATGGGATAATATATCCAAATATAGAACCTACAGACTCCTCCTGTGTTGACTGGTCATCAGCTTCATATACAACTGAATCCAGAATATCGCCAGGATCAAGATCTGCTCCTTCTATTTTTAGCCTGGTAACAAGGCTTTGATATTCCTTAAGCATATCCTTAAGCATGCTCATAGCTGTGGATGATTCATTAACAGAAGACAGATAATGAACAACATATCTTTCCTTACCATCCTTATCCTCTCTTGTAAGGTAAGCATCAACTACTTTCTCTTTTAAGGCGTCGTCCCAGTTAGTTATAGACTCTTCAGACGTATCGCTCTTTCTTTCATAATTGTTGATAAATACAAAATCATAATCATACTTTTTAGAAAATTCAGAAATATATGTTTCCATTGAATCTCCGTTATCCATATCAACAATGGCTATATTGTATGAATTATGCGTGCTCTGCGTCATTATCATAGTGGTCAAAGTCATAGACCCGATAAATATAAGTGGATATAATACAAGAGGCACCACTATCATCATTAGTAGCGTCTTCTTATCCCTAAGGATATCCATTATTTCTTTTTTATATAATGCTTTAATAATTTTACTATTCATAAATTACTGTTCCATGTCAGTTTCTATATTGCTCTCTATGCCGGTCTCTATATTATTTTCAATCTTATCCTCTAATACTGTTTCATCAACTGTCAAACCTACAGACTCACTATCTTCTTCCAAATCTATAACAGCTTTAAATGCATCTCGAAGGTTGTTAGTACCCGTTTCTAACATAATACCCTCTGGAGTTCCTTCCTTAACAATATGTCCATGATGCATCATTATGATTCGGTCACAAAGATACTGAGCTTCTTCCATATAGTGAGTAGAATACAGTATGGTCTTACCTTTTTCTTTTTCCGCCTTCATAAAATCAATGATTGACTGACTAGATAAAATGTCAAGACCAAGGGTAGGTTCATCAAAAATATATATTTCTGGACTATGTATAAGACAACGAGATATATTGGCTCTCTGTGTCTGTCCCGTTGACAACCTTTCAATTCTATTATCAATGAAGCTTTTTAAATCAAGTACGTCAGATATTTCCTTAATCTTATTGCTTACTGTCTGTTTATCCATACCATAGATATCGCCAAACATTTCAAGCATCTCGCGCACTGAAAAACGATGATAAAGCTTAGTATTACCAGATAAATACCCTATATGTTTCTTCATTTCTACGTCGCTAGTTATTTCATCACCTTCATTATCAGTAATAATCACCTGACCGCTGGTAGGCTCCATAAGCTTACCTATCATACGAAGAAGTGTGGTTTTACCTGCTCCATTAGGTCCAAGTATACCCAGTATCTCCCCACTTTCTGCCGAAAGAGATATTCCATCAACTGCCATAAACTCAACTGCTTTAGATTTATTCTTTCGCATCTTTCCCGTCGTTTTCTGGCTGGCACTATCATCATTTTCAATTCTTTTAAATTGTTTACTAATATTATCTACTTTTATCATTTATCTTATATTATTAATTATTAGTTTCACTATATACACTATTTTCAAAACTAGTTTTCTTTCTGGTTCGTCTTTTATTATTTTTAGGTGGATTAATAACAAGCTCTGGATCTTGGTCTCCATACTTTGCTTTGTATAAATCGGGCCTACGTTCATAGGTCCGCATAACTGACTGGGCGAATCGCCATTTCTCTATGTTGGCATGATGACCTGACATAAGTACCTCTGGTACTCTCTTTCCCATCCATTCTTCTGGTCTGCTGTACTGAGGATATTCTAATAAGCCATCAGAAAAGCTTTCTGTTTCAAAAGAGACTTCATTATTAAGCACACCATCGACAAGGCGAGATATGGCATCCATCATAACAAGCGCTGCTAGTTCGCCTCCTGTAAGCACATAATCACCTATCGATATTGTATCGGAAACTATTTCCTCAAGTACACGTTCATCAATACCTTCATAATGACCGCATAAAAAGATTAAATCATCTTCTTTTGCTAGTTCCGAAGCCATAGCTTGATTAAATACCTTTCCCTGTGGGCTTACATATATTACGCGTGGCTTTTTTTCTGAAGAATTTCTTTTATTAATCTTCTCTTCAATACTTTTATAGCAGTCGTAAACAGGCTGAGCCTGCATGAGCATACCTGCTCCGCCGCCATATGTATAGTCATCAACCTTATTATGCTTATTAGTTGTATAATTTCGTATATTCACTGCATCCAAAGTGATTCGTCCACTCTCCATGGCCCGCCCTGTAATACTTGTTGCCATAGCATTTTCAATCATCTCTGGAAAAAGTGTCATTACATGATAATTCATATAATTATAATCCCTCTAAAATATGTACCTTAACAAGGCCTCCATCTATGTCAACATCCAAAATACACTGTTTAATAGCTGGCAAAAGCACCTTGCTTTCATCCTCTCTTGTTATCTCGTACACATCATTGGCACCTGTTTCATAAACCTCAGTTAATGTACCAACGTGATTTCCTTCCTCATCAATACACTTCAGCCCAATAAGATCAGAAATATAATATTCATCCCTGCGAAGCTTCACCGCATTATCCCTTGTAATAAAAAGCTCGCACTTACGTAGTCTTTCCACTGCATCTCTATCTTCAAATTCCTTGAACTTAACTATCATAAGATTCTTCTGCGCCCTGGCACCAAGAGGATGAAGAGGTATAAGTTCTCCCTTTTGTTCCATATATATTTCCTTAATTCTACCAATACGAGCCGGCTCATCTGTGGTAGGAAATACTTTGACTTCACCACGAACCCCATGAGGTTCTGTTATTACCCCTATACGAAACATATCGTCTTTATTAAATATTTCTGACACTATATAATCTCCCTAATTAATATATTCAAAAAATGTATAATATCACACTATATACCAATAATATAATACCACACAATAGATTATAGACAAATATACGAATGTATAATGAATGCTTATTTTTGTTAGCAAGCTATAAAAAAGGACACTTGAATAATCAAGTGTCCCAGAATATTTACTCGACGATTTCTACGTCAACATAAAGGTCTTCCTTCATAGATGCAGCCTTTACAACTGAACGGATAGCCTTAGCTATACGTCCCTGCTTACCAATTACTTTTCCCATATCGGATGGAGCAACCTTAAGTTCTATCGTCGTACGCTTACCGTTAACCTTCTCAGTAACTACTACTTCATCAGGCTTCTCAACGAGCGCTTTAGCAATAACTTCAACCAAATCTCTCATGCGCTACCTCCAATTGTTAAGCAAAATAACACGCAATAATTATTTCTCTACGCCTGCGAGCTTAAGAATCTTGCTTACAACTTCTGTAGGCTGAGCACCGTTAGCAAGCCACTTCTGTGCCTTCTCAACGTCTACCTTGTATGTGCTTGGATCTGTATTAGGATTGTATGTACCGATCTCCTCGATGCACTTGCCATCTCTAGCGTTTCTAGAATCAGCAACTACGATTCTGTAGATAGGCTCTCTCTTCTTACCCATTCTTGTAAGTCTCATCTTTACCATTGTTTTTTCCTCCAAAAAATCTTTTATATAAATATTTATTAGAAACCCATTAACTAAAATGGAAATCTCATACCACGTTTACCAAGGCCCTTCATAAGTCCTGGCATCTGCTTCATCATCTTCTGGCTCTGTTCGAACTGCTTGATGAATCTGTTAACTACTGCTATATCAACACCGGCACCCTTGGCAATCCTATGCTTACGGCTAGGATTAAGAAGCTTTGGATTCTCACGCTCTTCCTTGGTCATTGAATGAACAATTGCTTCTGTCTGCTTCATCTGCTTTTCAGCACCATCAGCCTCTGCATCACTTATCTTATTCATACCAGGTAGCATTCCCATAATACTAGCAAGTCCACCCATATTGCGCATCTGCTTCATTGATTCCAGGTAGTCATTGAAATCGAACTTACCCTTCTTCATACGAGACATCATATCACGCTCTTTGTCAGCATCAATACTAACATTCTCCTGAGCCTTCTCAATAAGAGTAAGTACATCACCCATACCAAGAATTCTGTTGGCCATACGATCTGGATAAAACTGCTCAAGATCTGAAAGTTTTTCACCCATACCAACGTAAAGTATTGGCTTACCTGTTACTGCCTTAACTGAAAGAGCAGCACCACCACGGGTATCACCATCCATCTTGGTGAGAACTACACCTGTAACACCGATTTTATCATCGAACTCCTTGGCTACGTTGACCGCATCCTGACCTGTCATAGCATCGACAACAAGAAGTGTCTGATGAACCTCTACGTTCTCTTTAATCTTGATAAGCTCAGTCATCATATCTTCATCAATATGAAGACGACCGGCTGTATCCAGGATTACAACGTTCTGATTATTCTTCTCGGCATGCTCAATAGCAGCCTTAGCTATATCAACAGGACTATGATCAGTACCCATAGAGAATACTTCAACTTCCTGCTTCTGACCATTAATCTTAAGTTGTTCAATAGCTGCTGGTCTATAAACATCGCAGGCTACAAGAAGTGGTCTCTTGCCTTTCTGCTTAAGCTTGCCAGCAATCTTGGCTGTAGTAGTTGTTTTACCAGCACCCTGAAGACCACACATCATAATAACTGTGATAGCCTTACCTGGCTGCATTGTAAGCTCTGTAGTATCAGATCCCATAAGAGATGTCATCTCTTCATTAACAATCTTGATAACCATCTGACCAGGATTAAGGTTTGTTAAAACCTCTGTACCTACTGCACGCTCTTCAACGCTACGTACGAACTGCTTAACCACCTTGAAGTTAACGTCGGCTTCAAGAAGAGCCATCTTAACTTCCTTCATAGCTTCCTTAACATCAGCCTCAGTTAATCGACCTTTGGAACGAAGCTTTTTGAATACATTTTGTAATTTATCACTAAGGCTTTCAAATGCCATAGATATGTCTCCTAGTTAAATTCGAAAGAATTTATAATACATCATGAAGTTTGGAAATGATTTCTTTTATCTTAATCACTTCCGCCGAACTATCAAGCTTATTAGTCTCACTTTCAAGTTCTCCCAAATAACTCTTGGTAGCCATGAACCTGTCAATAAGTCCAAGCTTTTCTTCATACTCTCCAAGAATCTTATCACACCGCTTTATGATATCGTGCACAGCCTGCCTTGATACTCCTACCTCCTCGGCAATCTCACCAAGCGACATGTTATCGTAGACCACTGCTTCGTATATCTTCTGCTGATGGCTAGTTAGTAGTGCGCCATAAAAATCATATAATATTCCCTGCTCTACGATTTTCTCCATGGCTTACTCCACTAAAATATTGGACTTCTTTTAAGTCCTTGATTATAATACACAAAAACAAAAAAGGTGTCAAGTATTTTTTCTTGACACCTTTGTATCATATAAGTTCCTTCAAATTATAAATTTGTTCTAACAAGCTTTGGAAGGAATTTTTCCTTTTCTAGAGCATCAAGTATCTTCTGCTTATGCTCTGTACCAAATGCCTCAAGAGTAATACGAAGCTCAACAGCAGCATTTCTATTAGTAGAAACGAACTGATTATGCTCAAGCTTGATAACATTACCATTCTGCTCTGCTATAACACTTGATACCTTACTAAGCATACCCGGCTTATCTGGAAGAAGAACGGATACTGTAAATATTCTATCGCGGAATATAAGTCCCTGCTGAACTACTGATGACATGGTAATGACATCCATATTACCACCTGACAGGATGGATACAATCTTCTTATCTTTCACATCAAGATGCTTAAGAGCTGCAACAGTAAGAAGTCCTGAATTCTCAACAACCATCTTATGATTCTCTACCATATCAAGGAATGATACGATAAGCTCCTCATCAGACACTGTGATAATATCATCTACATTCTCTTTCACATAAGGGAATATAATGCTTCCTGGAGTCTTAACTGCTGTACCATCAGCAATAGTATTAACACCAGTTAATGTTGTTACTTTATCATTCTCAAGTGAGGCCTTCATACATGCAGCGCCTTCTGGCTCCACACCTATTACCTTAATTTTAGGATTAAGCATCTTGGCAAGTGTTGAAACACCTGTTATTAATCCACCACCACCAATTGGAACAAGAATGTAATCAACTAATGGAAGTTCTTTAACAATCTCCATTGCTATTGTTCCCTGACCTGTTGCTACTGCCAGGTCATCGAATGGATGAATGAATGTATAACCATGCTCCTCAGCAAGCTCATATGCCTTGGCACATGCTTCATCATATACATCACCGAAAAGTACTACCTCAGCTCCAAAGCTTTTAGTTCTGTTGACCTTAATAAGTGGTGTTGTTGTAGGCATAACGATAGTAGCCTTCATACCATAGCACTTGGCTGCATAAGCAACACCCTGAGCATGATTACCTGCTGACGCAGTAATAACGCCTCGACTTCTCTCTTCTTCACTAAGTGTACTAGATTTATAATATGCACCTCTAAGCTTGTACGCCCCAGTAAACTGCATATTCTCTGGCTTAAGATATACCTTATTCCCTGTCTGATTACTCAGATAATCACTGTAAATAAGCTTCGTCTCAAGTGTTACTTTTTTAACAACTTCTGACGCCTCTTCAAATTTTTCTAATGTTAACATCTTATCTTCCATAACTTATCACCTATATAATATAGAAGAAACTCTTATTCCTCTTCACTAGGAATAATGGTTCCACACT
>JAZRXF010000046.1:0-23142 GCA_045600085.1 Lachnospiraceae bacterium | reverse complement strand
CCTGGTCATTCAGGTAAACATGACCAGCGGTAAGATTGTCCATACCACCTAGAATATTTAAAATAGTAGTCTTGCCAGCACCAGACGCACCCACTATGACTACAAATTCGCCTTCTTCTATTTCGAAATTCACGTCATGTAATGCTGGAATCTGGACTTCCCCAGACATGTAAACTTTACTAACGTTCTCAAATCGAACTAAACTCATAAAAACCTCCGCGCTGCCCAAAAGTAAAATTTACCAATTCACTTTCAAAACATTTCCCTAAAAAATTATAAGAAAAAAAAGAGTCTCAGTAAAGAGACTCTTAATTTCTTAAAAATGTTAAATTTTAGTATGCAACGCCCTGAGCGATCATAGCCTCTGCAACCTTCTCGAAACCAGCGATGTTAGCACCAGCAACAAGATCATCACCTAAACCATACTTCTCAGCAGCATCGATTGAGTTATGAACGATACCCTTCATGATATCCTCAAGCTTCTGATCAACTTCCTCAAATGTCCAGTGAAGTCTCTCAGAGTTCTGGCCCATCTCAAGAGCTGATGTAGCAACACCACCTGCGTTTGCAGCCTTAGCTGGTCCAAAGAGAACGCCTGCAGCCTTGAATGCAGCAGCTGCCTCTGGAGTTGAAGGCATGTTAGCACCCTCACAAACAGCAATAACACCATTATCAATAAGCATCTTAGCATCGTTTGCATCAAGCTCGTTTTGTGTAGCACATGGTAAAGCGATGTCTACCTTGTACTGCCATACACCGTGCTCTCCATCCTTCTTCTCAAAGTACTGAGCTGATGGTCTAGCTGCAGCGTACTCTGTAAGACGTGCTCTCTTAACTTCCTTAACTTCCTTAAGAAGTGCAACATCGATTCCTTCTGGATCATAAATCCAACCTGTAGAATCTGAACATGTAACAACCTTAGCACCAAGCTGGTGAGCCTTCTGGATAGCGTAGATAGCTACGTTACCTGAACCAGAAACAGCTGCTGTCTTGCCTTCAAGTGAAAGTCCATTATCCTTCCAAAGAGCATTTGTAAGGTAAAGAAGACCATAACCTGTAGCTTCTGTTCTAGCAAGTGAACCACCCCATGTAAGACCCTTACCTGTAAGAACACCTTCGTAAAGGTTTGTGATTCTCTTGTACTGACCATACATGAAACCGATTTCACGAGCACCTGTACCGATATCACCAGCAGGTACATCTACATCAGCTCCGATGTACTTATAAAGCTCTGTCATGAAGCTCTGGCAGAATGCCATAATCTCTCTATCTGACTTACCCTTAGGATCAAAGTCAGAACCACCCTTACCACCACCGATTGGAAGTGTTGTAAGTGAATTCTTGAAAATCTGCTCGAAACCAAGGAACTTAATGATACCAAGGTTTACTGAAGGATGAAGTCTAAGACCTCCCTTGTATGGTCCAATAGCGTTATTGAACTGTACACGGAATGCTCTGTTAACCTGAACCTGACCCTTGTCATCAACCCAAGGAACTCTGAACATAATCTGACGATCTGGCTCTGTGATTCGCTCTAAGATTGCGTTCTTTCTGTAAAGCTCCTCATTAGCATCAACTACTGGTCTTAATGACTCAAGAACTTCTGTTACAGCCTGGATAAACTCAGCCTGCTCACCGTTCTTCTTCTTTACTATCTCTAGTACCTCATCTACGTATGACATTCTAATGTCCTCCTAAAATATTATATTATCCGCCTAAAAAAGAGTAAGGCGCCGACCATAAACGCCAATGCGTTCACGGTTTGACGCCATAATCTATAAAAATTTTAAAGGATTTTTTTTAATAATTCAATATATTTTTTAATATTTTTTTCATTATTTTTCGCGCTAAATAGTAATAATAAATACTTTGACTATCAATTCTTTGTTACTGTTTCACAAAATCCACCGATTTAGTAGGTATTTACCCCACTGAAAAGGCATATATCATCTTGGAATGACCTTTATTGATGGAGCAAAACAGTTCTTCTAAATTATCAAAAGGACCTACTATCTTTCCATTGCAGTATATATTATGACCACAATATCCATCTGCCTCAAGTGTCACACACACAGTGTGAACAGCATGCATTATGTCCCTGCCATCATTATAAAATGTGAGTATCACACATCTACTACCCTGAAGCTTATTAAACATATCACTATCATGGTATCCCCTAGTCTTTAGCCCCTTTTTCTGCATATATTTTTGGATTAATTTAGGAGACGTTCCCCACCAGCCGTATATAACCATACCATCCCGTTCAAAATCAGATATTAACTCTGGTAGCGTTATTACCTCTCTCCCAAATATATATAGAAAAGCATTATATACAGCCATGATTTCGCAACCAGCGTAACGCATAGTAACTGCACCATACTTCATGTCAGTATACTTATTTTGGTCTTCTATATACTGACCCGTCTGCAGCTTGTGAGCAGTGATTTTTTCATCATTTATCTCTTTATGACGCTCTCTTTGGCCTGCATCATGAATGGCCCTATCTAGGGCTCTAAGGAAATCATAAAATGATACCACTATTTTATTATTAACTTTTTGAGGTATAAATCCTTTTATATCCATAAACAAGTATATAGCTTATCCCTATCTCTTACTTTAGCCTTTTTAGCACCGTTTTAAGAAGCTGCCAGGTTCTTTCCACCGAAGCTATGTCCATGGCCTCATAAGGCGTATGTATGTCAGTCAGTTCTGGTCCAAATGAAACGCAATCAAGTCCTTCTATCTTGTCTGCAAATATACCACACTCAACTCCAGCATGTACTGCGTATACTATAGGCTCGCTGCCGTACTGCTCCCTATAAATATCTATCATAAGTTCTCGAAGCACAGATTCTTCCTTATACTCCCATGCCGGATAAGAGCCATCAACAGTTACAGAACCGTTTAAGCTGTCAATCAAACATCTTATCCTTGATATAAGCTCTTCCTTTTCGCTGGCCACGCTACTACGAACAGAAAATGACATCACAACCTTATCATTGTGGTTTTCTAAAATCCCCATATTAAGTGATGTCTGAACAAGACCTGGAATGGCCTGACTCATCTTTTGAACACCACCTGGAAGCGTATACAATCCTGTTATAATTCGTTTTGTATCGTCAAGGTTATATGCAAGATAAATGTCTGCTACAGGACTACAATCCACTGAAATACATGCATCAGGATCACTAAGTTTTATTTCTCCCACTATGCAGTCGGCATAACTTTGAAGTTTCTCGCTAAATTCATAGACATCCTGATCTTCACCTATTATAAGATTACATTCACAGCTTCTTGGAATTGCATTATCCTTGAGTCCACCTGCTATATCGCTTATATATACATCATAGTCACTTATGGCCTGATATAGTATTCTTCCCATCACCTGATTGGCGTTGGCTCTTCCTCTATGAATCTCAATACCAGAATGGCCTCCTGTAAATCCAGACACCCTAATATTAACAGAATATCCATATACATCCTGTTGTTTTCCTGCCAGAGTACAGTTTACTGTAGCACCACCAGCACAGCTAACTAGAAGATAGCCCTCATCTTCTGTATCAAGATTAAGCATGGTCTTGCCCTTTAACACCTTGGTATCAAGTGCCGTAGCACCTAACATACCTATCTCTTCATCAACAGTTATTACTATTTCAAGGGCAGGATGCTCTATATCACTTGAATCCAAAATAGCAAGGGCATAGGCCACAGCAATACCATCGTCAGCACCAAGAGTTGTCCCCTTAGCTATGACCTTACCATCCGAGACTTCTAACCTAAGTCCCTCGCTTTTGAAATCTATCTCTACTCCATCAGCCTTTTCACATACCATATCCATATGCCCCTGTATAATTACAGGTTCTGATGCTTCGTATCCTGCTGTTGCAGGCTTAAATATAATGACATTATTACTGTCATCCTGAATAACTCTAAGCCCATGGCTTACAGCAAACTTCACAAGATAGTCGCTGATCTTCTTTGTATTACCCGAGCCGTGAGGAATAGCACATATCTCTTCAAAATACTCAAAAACCTTGGTTGGCTGTATATTATCTAATACTCTCATACTTCTCCTTATTAATTATCTCTACCTGGTATTAATTTACCTTGGAAGTATCGGCTTTACCTTTCTTCTTTAATCTAACTAACACTACAATAAACAATATTATATTGATTGGAACAAAAAATATTATTCCATATATGCCTATTTCTATCGCCATCCATGTAGGATCAGGCGCCAATTTAACCACATTGGTTGCTACAGAATAAAACCAAGGTGACACAAAAAGTTCTTCATCGGTATAAGTAAAGCCTTCGTCACCTTTTACAAAATAAACATTCGTTTCAGTAAACATCTTGCACAGCGGTGATACCTGAACACTTCCCTCTGGTATAAGAATACTATCTGCATAGAATAATCCTGTACTTACTATTTCATAATAGCCTGGAATTGTATTTCCCCGGAATGTATATCCACTAAGAATACCACTGCATGAGATATCATATTGCTTCCTATCATTCGCAAGCTTCATTGAGCCAAATACACCTACAGATACTGTTAATAATACTATGCCAATCGCTATTGCATATATAATCATCGCTGCCTTCTTAAGCTTCCCCTCAGAATACTTGATTACACATACAATCATTGCCACCATTACAGCCAAGACAACTATTGCAACTATACCTACTAATACCATAGTCTACCTCTCATACTTTGTTTCAAACTAATTATATCTTATTATACCATTTATCATGCAACATATATATGTTAGACTAAATCTATATATAAATATCCTATTTTTGATGGAAAGGAATAAATATAAATGAGTTTAAAAGATGCTTACTTGAACTATTTTAAGATGGGTGTTGCTGTTAATCCTGTGGATGTAACACTACCTCCTGCCAAGGCTTTAATCAAGAGAGAATACAACAGTATTACTTGTGAAAATAATATGAAGCCAATGTTCATCCTGGATGATGAAGTGAACCTGGCTGATCCTGTTAAATATAATCTTGAGCCAGCTGTAACATTTGACAATTGTAAAGTCTTTCTTGATTTTGCAAAAAAGAACAACATTCCTATGCGTGGACATACTCTTGGATGGCATAATCAGACTCCTCTTTGGTTCTTTCATGAAGGATACGACGAAAGCAAACCTCTGGCTGATAGAGACACTATGATTGCAAGATTACAGAACTATATTAAGGCTGTTTTTGAATATGTAAATGAGAATTACCCTAATCTCATATATGCATGGGATGTTTTCAACGAAATTGTAGATGAAGGAAGCTTTAGAAAATCTATCTGGCTTGATACTATTGGCGAAGATTTCTTCATATTTGCCTTTGAAGCAGCCAGAAAATATAGCCTACCAGGAACTCAGCTTTTCTATAATGACTACGAAACCGCTGAGCCATGGAAGCGTGATTTTATATGTGATAAGGTACTTGCTCCTCTTATGGAAAGAGGACTTGTCGATGGTATGGGAATGCAGTCCCACCTTACTATGGATCATCCTGATCTTGATTTATACAAATTTGCGCTTGAGAAATATGGTTCACTTGGACTTATAATCCACGCAACTGAGCTTGATATTCATAATGCTGATCCTTCAGATGAATCAATGCAGGCACTGGCTGACAGATATGCAGAGCTTTTCACCATACTTGTCGATGCTAAGAAGAGCAACAAAGCCAATGTAGAATGTGTAACTTTTTGGAATCTCTTTGACGAAGAAAGCTGGCTCACCGGCTTCCGCAAAGAAAGAAGTTATCCTCTACTCTTCTGGAAGGGTGGCCAGCCTAAAAAAGCGTACCAGTCTGTTATTGATGTTGTATCAAAATAGTATTATCTGAATTATTGCTATACTGAAGCCGATGGAAAGCTAAATGCCATGGCTATAAACCCAAATATCAATATAATATTATTGACTACAATACACAGCCCCAAAGCTATCAGGCTTTTCTGGGGCTGATTTTTTGTGCCCAAGCGAACTATCAGCATTACTAGATGTACAAAAAAGCCTATTCCGTGAACTAAAAGTCCTACTAATGAAGTAAACACAACTATATAAAATAAAGTCATTGAAACTTCATACATATCAGCTAAGTAAGTAATCGCCTCAGCTAGCGCAAGAATAATATATACAGCTACTATTACGCCTCTTATAATCCAAGGTTTATATTTACTCATTAAATAATCTCTCTTTCTGTTATTTATATATGATACGTATATAGCTTACTATTTATATGGATAAAAAGCATACTATTCTGCGCGTAATTGAACTTCAAATATTTTTGTAAAAGGTTTCCGTTCCTTGTACTGAATAAGCCTGATACGTCCTTCGTGCATCTCAACTATCTTTTTCGTAATAGAAAGGCCAAGTCCTGTGCCTTTTCTTCCTGTCCTTGATTTATCACCTTGAACAAATGGATCAAAGATATGCCTTGCAGTTTCTGATTCTATCCATGTTCCATCATCACATATTTTAAATGATATCCATTTGTCCAGTTTTTCCACCGATAGTGTAAGCTTTGTATTATCCGGATTATGCTTAAATGCATTGATTAGTAGATTGTTAAAAACTCTCTGCATCTGCAGTCTGTCAACCTGCATAAATATCCCTTCGTCAGGAATATTTATATCAAGCTCCATGTTCTTTTCTTCGAAATCAGTATACAGATTTGCAACGCTATTTCTAAATATCTCACATATATCCTCTGTGGATTTTTGGAGCTTATAGCCTTCGCTGTCCAGCTTAACATACTCAAAAAGTAATGTGACCATATCTACTGTCTGCATGGACTTAGTTCTTATTGCATCCAGATATTCCTGCTGTTTTTCCGGTTCTACCCGGCCTTCACAAAGAGCCTGTGAAAAACCAGCTATAGTTGTAATCGGAGTTTTAATATCGTGAGCAACATCGGATAAAAGTAAATTTCTCTGTTTGGCAATCTCTTCCTCTTTATCAATCCTCTGTTTTTCGAGCATTTTAACACGCTTTGATACCGATATTGCGAACAACATAAAACCAAATATATATGGAAATATCCATACCAGAAGCATAAGCAGACAAATGATTAATACCATAGTCATATATAGAAGCGCTCTCTGAGGATCCAGTTCACGTATATGTTCAAAAGTGTCATTGAAAACAGAATTATCAACTTTTAAATTCAGAAATCGTCCTATCCAGCCAATAATCGCAATGGCTATTTCTGGCTTTATAATAAATGACAAAAGTACTTCTAGTACAAATAAAAATCCCTCTGCAAATCCAGTTGCAGCCAGAAAATCTGTACCAAGTATACCGCCAATCAAAGGTCTAACCACGTTGGCAAAAAAGGTATTACTAATAATCTGGAATACACCTATAATAAGCAGGGTGATAACCAATCTCGTCAGTATGAAATTGCCTAATTTCTTCTCATTAATCATTCTTATTTCTCAAGCCTATATCCTAGACCTCTTATGGTCTTTATATAATCATTTTGTCCGTCCGTCAGCTTTGCTCTAAGCTTACTAATGCAAACCATAATATTGTTGTCTGCAATAATATACTCCTCGCCCCAACCTTCTTCATAGATTTGCTGCTTTGTAAAAACCTTACCCGGATTCTCCATAAAGAGTCTTAGTATCTTATACTCCACCGATGTAAGGTCAATGGCTTCATCATCTCTATATACTATGCACTGCTCTGTATCCAGTCTTAAATTCTTTACCTGAAGACTCTTTACTTCCTGTGCTCTACTTCCAAGCGAATAAAATCTCCGTATATTAGAATTGATACGGGCCATAGCTTCAAGTGGATTAAATGGCTTTACAATATAATCATCAGCCCCAAGGTCAAGGCCGAGGATTTTATCCTCGTCCTGACCTTTAGCTGATATCATAATCACTGGTATATTATTATCTTTTCTAATTCGCGAAATAACCTGATATCCATTTAATTCGGGCATCATAATATCTAGTAATATCATGTCTATCTGTTTTTCATCGCAGAATTTAAGAGCCTCGCTACCATTTACTGCCTCATAAACCTCATATCCATCCTTCTCTAAATATAAGTGTAATAACTGTCTTATTTCAGCATCATCATCTGCTATTAGAATTGAATATGCCATTTATATCTCCTCTTACTAACTCATTTTAAATCTCAACATATGATTCGAATTTATCATCATTAATAGTATTTTCACCGTATAATGCTTCAAATAAAGCGGCGTCTGACTGATATATATATGGTGATACATAGAATACTCCGGCTAAACCTAAAGTAATAGTACTAAGTATTCCCCAGCCAATGAATGAAAGATCAAAAAGGAATGCCTTCCACTTCTGTCCATTCATCATTTCCTTACTCTTAGCAAAAGCTTCCTTTGTATTCATATTAGGATCAACTGCCATTAAATAAGGAATCATTCTATATTCATATCTCTTTATAATACCTGGGATAACGAATAATAATGTCCATAAAGTCACCTTAATATCAACAAAAAGCATTGTCTTTACTCTATTCATATAGCCTACGCTAAAACCTGATAATACTTCCTTAAGCTCAACATCCTCATGAAGATTCTTGTAGAAGAAACTAAGACAACCAATTCTAAATGGGTCTGCCACAAATGCTGATATTGCAACTGATATTGCTGCAATCACGATAGTAATAATAACCACCGCTATTGTAAATGCTACCCAAAAAGCCGCTTTATCTTCAGGTTCTAATGACTTGTTTATATTATCTAAATCACTGATAGTTTCTACTGCATCAGTAAGATCGCTGTCAAGTGAATCAAGTTTATTTTCAATTTCAAATACAAAGCCTTCACCCTCAGAATCATTAGCCTCTTCAATTAATGAACCATTTTCCATTAGAGTTTCTGATGTTTCTGCCATCTGTTCGTAGTCACCTCTACTCGCACCTGATATAGATGAAAGACCACCAGTAACCAATGCCAATAGCAATCCAGCAGCTACGCACTTCCAATAACTCTTCTTGAATGCTTTTTTTCCTTTTTCCTTTAATTCTTTTCTAGTCCACATATTTGTTTTCTCCTTAGTTATGTTTTTTCAGTTAAAACTCAATCCATAATTTTTTATGATTTATTCTTATGTTCTAACTGATGTGTTTCTTGATTACATTTGTAATGATACATTTCAATTCTTAACGTAAAAATCAAAAAACCTTAACATAACCTTAAAGTAATAAAATTAAGTTTACTAAATTACGAAAATACAAATCCATTTTTAATTATAGCAAAAAACATTATAACAAAAAAAGAAAGCCCTCACAAAATGTGAGGGCCATAATTATTTTTCAATTAGAGACTCATCCAGCTCATCGCTAAATATCTTCTCCCCGTCATCCTCGGGTTCTTCTTTTACATTAGAAGCTTCTACTCTCTCTTCAACCTGCTTGAAACTCTTAACAAAGAACGCTGCAATAATATATAGCGTCGCTGCAGGACCTAGAGCAAGAATGGCTGGTAACAGTTCCATATGAAATGCACACAGTATAAATGGAGCAATCAACAAGAATGCTGCAAATGCCATAAATGGTAGCTTAAGAATTGTAAATGTTATTGCACCCTTGATCAAATCGAAGGTCTTCATTTCAAATCTTGCCATCAATCCATAACATGACATAGATACCATCACAAATACTACCGACAATATGACAAGTACCAGGAAAAATGTGGAACCATAGCTTTCTGGATCACCAGATATTACCATATAAAAATCATATATTAATAGTAAAACTATAACAAACTGAATAAGCCAAACTTTAGTTGCCTGCTTGAAGTTATTCCTGAAAGACTTGAAGTAATTCTTAACAATATATACCTCTTCGCCTCTGGCCAACTTCATTGCCATATAATACTTGGCTGAAATAGCCGCTCCCGCTGTAAATACTGGAATAGAACAAATCAAGCAAAATATATTCAGTAGTACGTAGTATGTAACAATGTTACATGCCTGCCAAAACTTACTATCCCATTTAAACAAACCCACGACTGACTCCTTATTCCTTTACACCACCAATTGTAAGACCTGTTACAAAGTATCTCTGTAAGAAAGGATATAAACAAATGATAGGTAACATTGTAATAACAGTTGCAGCAGCACGTACAGTAACAGGAGTAACTGTTGCAGATGCATCAGTTGTATTGTTAGTTGATCCTGACTGACCCTTGTTACTTGTAACTGAGTTAAGTAACTTCATAAGCTCGTACTGAAGTGTTGTATACTCTGCTTTCATACGGTTATAAAGCATTGTATCGAACCATGAGTTCCACTGACCAACAGCTACGAAAAGAGCTACTGTAGCGTACACTGGAAGACAAAGTGGAGAAATAATCTTCCAGAAAATTGTAAAGTATCCAGCACCATCAAGCTGAGCTGACTCTTCAAGAGAATCTGGAATACCATTCATGTATGTTCTCATAACTAACATATTGAATGCATTAAGCATACCTGGAATTACATATACCCAGAAAGTACCTGAAAGGTGAAGTGTGTTATAAAGGAGGATGTATGGAATCATACCACCATTAACATACATTGTAATAACCCAGAATAAAGATAACTCTGACTTAAATAAGAACTTCTTTCTACTTACTACGAAAGCAAGTAATGCATTAGTAACAAGTGCAAGTAAAGTACCAATAACAGTACGAAGTACTGAGATAATAGCTGCAGTCTTCATTGTTGGCTTTGAAAGAACTATATTATAGCTCTTGAGTGAGAAAATTCTTGGCCAAAGTCCAATATGTCCTCTAACTGCGTCAGTACCATCGTTGAATGATACAGCAACAGTATTTAATACAGGATATAATGTAATGACTACAAATAAAATCATGAATATTGAGTTGCAAACAACGAATGCAACATCAGCCCCTGACTTTCTAGGCTTGGTAACTGTTGTATTAACTTTTATCATATCCGTACCTCCTCCTAGAATAATCTTTCTTCGCCAGCACGCTTAGCAAGCATATTAGCGATTACAATAAGAACAATTGAAACAATACTCTTAAATACACCGGCTGCAGTACCAAGTGAGTAATCCCACTTAGAAACACCCCATGTTAAACAGTAGATATCGATAGTCTCTGATACCTTCTTGATAACGTCGTTACCTAAGATATACTGAACTTCGAAACCTGCATTAAGAACGTTACCTACATTCATAAGAAGTAAGATCATGATTGTAGGCTTAATTCCTGGTAATGTGATGTACTTAATCTTAGCCCATCTACCAGCACCATCGATTGAAGCTGCTTCGTAAAGACAAGGGTCAATTGAAGTAATTGCTGCAAGATAGATAATTGCATTCCAACCAGTTTCCTTCCAGTTCTGAGCAAATGCTACGATAGGCCAGAACCAGCCTTCATACATGAAGAAGTTAAATCTCTCGCCACCGAAAAACTCAACAAGATCATTAACAATACCATTCATTGATAATGCATCATGTAAGATACCACAAACAACGATCCATGAAAGGAAGTGTGGTAAGTATGAAATAGTCTGGATACACTTCTTTGCAAGAACATTCTTAATTTCATTAAGAAGAATAGCAAATACGATTGCCATAACGAATGTTGTAACAAGGTTGATAATACCCATTGCAAGTGTGTTACGGATAACTCTAAGGAATACATCATCTGAGAAAAGGAACTTAAACTTATCAAGTCCTACAAACTTCGATCCAAATAAACCATCCTTTGGCTTATACATCTGGAAAGCCATAATCCAACCAATGATTGGAATATAGTTAAATATAAGACCATATATAACAAAAAGACCGGTACATCCTAATAAGAATGACTGTTTCTTCATTTCTTTCTTAGTTATAGGTGTTTTTAAATCTTCGCCACTCTTCTGGCGTCTTCTTTTACTTTTTACAGGCTTTGCCTGTACCATTGTATCAGTGGTATTAGCCATGATAACCTCCTTTTTAGTATAAAAAACGGTCATAGTCACAATTTGTAACCATGACCGTTAATTATTGTAATATATACTAATTATTTATAGATATATTATTTAGCAGCTTCGATTCTTCTATCGAGCTCTACCTGCATCTCATCAAGGAAGTCCTGAGGATTTGTTGCAGCATATGCTTCCATGTAGTTGTTCCACTCAGCATCAAAATCAGCAGCCATAACTACCTTAGGTAACCACTCGTGCTTTGTCTGACCCATCTTTGTCCAAGCTACACCACCAGCTGTCTCAGTACCGATGTTGTTAGAGTAAGAGTACATTGGGAACCAAACCTCGTTCTCTTCAACAACTGAACCAATCATCTCAGCATAACCTTCAACGCCATAAGCCTCGAATACCTTAACTACAGGCTCTGCAAGACCTTCAACGAACTCTGAATACTGATCACCAGGCTGCATTGCGTTCTTACCATCTCTTGATGTACCACCCCACTGTGGGAAGTAAGAGTACTGACAGTAATGTGAAGCCTTGTAAGCATCTTCATTAGCCTTGTTTCTCATCTCTTCTGTTCTGTAGTAGAGACCATCTTCATCAACTAAGTAGTCTGTTCCTTCAACACCCCAGTAACGAAGATCATGAATCTCCTGTGAAAGAAGATCGTTCATGAACTGGAATGCAAGTGTAGGATTCTCACAGCTTGTTGTTACAGCAACACCTGATGCCATGTTAAGTGTGTCACCATATGTATGCCATCTGTTCTCCATACCCTTCTCGATTGTGATACCAAGAGGAATATAGTTACATCCTAACTCATCAAGACCTGCCTGCTGGAATACAGGAGTAATTGTGTAGTTGAAATCCCAGTTCTGGTCGATCATACCAAGTACAGCACCTGTAGATAACTTAGCGATGTACTCATCATAGATCTGTGTTGCAAATTCCTTATCGATATAGCCCTTGTTGTACTCTTCATTTAACTTCTTGAAGTACTTGTAAGCTGTATCTGTTGTGTTGTAGTCAACGATTGTTGGCTTATCACCGCTCTTATTAACGATAACTGAACCATCGTTTGGATAACCATCAAGGAACTCAGGTGCGTTCTCAAGACAGAAGTATCTCCAGTCATCACAAAGAATTGTGTAAGGAATGTTGTCGATTACATTACCAGCTGGATCTGTAAATGTTGGGTTGTTGTCATAGTAGTTCTCGAGAATATCGAAGTACTCATCCATAGTCTCAATCTTTGGATAACCTGCATCCTCAAGTACTCTACACTGAATCCAGAATGCTTCGTCGCCGTGGTTCTTAGACTTTGGTGCGCCGTATGTATTGTTGAATACGTTTGCCCAGTAAATCTTACCATCTGACATACGGAAGTTATCCCACTGCTTGTCTGTGTACATTTCCTTAAGGTTTGGATAAATCTCAAGGTACTCATCCCAAGCTACAAGAACGCCAGCTTCGTAAAGCTTTGTAGAACCATCACCACCATCGATGAAATCTGGAAGATCTCCACCAGCGATAATTGTACCAACTGCTTCTTCAGCTGTCTGACCTGTAAGCCATGTCTCCTTAACTCTAACGCCTGTCTTCTCAGCGATGATCTCCTGGATCTCGTTACCAGCGTTGATTTCAGAACCTGGCATTGCGATGAACATTGACATGTCAACGATTTCGTTGCCAACTTCAACACGACCATCCTCACCTACTATTGGTGTGTCAACAGTTGCTGGCTTGTTGCTACCTGTACAACCAGCTGCAAATGAAGCAACCATAGTAGCAGCCATAGCTAAAGCTAAAACTTTCTTAAACTTCATATTATTTCCTCCGTTTATTTTATATAGCAAAACCCCTTTGCTACAATTATCATTATATCTTTTTTATAAAAGAAAAAAACCTTACGAATTTCAGTTAAAACACCGATAAATTTCATATCATTTATCATAATTTATCAGTATCTGAAATTTGTCAGGTTTTTAACCATTTATTGTTGTGCACTTTATACAGAACCGCTGCTGTTCTTTCGGTATTTTGACGGTGTGCACCCTTTTATCTCAATGAATTTCCTTATAAAGTAGTCACTGTCTCTATATCCTACCTCTTCAGCTATCATATTAATCTTCTTATCAGTCTTGATAAGCATATAGGCAGCTTCATTAATCCTATAATCTGACAGGTAATCCTTAAATGACTTTCCATACTTCTTTCTAAATACCTGCCCAAGATAAGAGCTATTGATAAAATACTTTTTGCCAAGTTCACGAAGGCTTAGGTTTTCTGCATATCTTGCTTCTATTTCTTTCTCTATTTCCAATAGCACTCCACTTGACATATTTTTGCGAAGCTGAGACAAATACTCTGCATACTCAAGAGCAAATGCGGTAAGGTGTGTACTACTACCACGCTTAACTCCATCGTGGAACGAGCTTTCAGATATAAAATGAAGTATCTCCTCCTGGTTAATCTCATCATCCTGCTTGGCAGCTATATGTATGAGTTGAAACAGAAAATAGTTGATGTTAAGATTAATGGTTTCTGAATTAATACCAAGTCTCTTCATTTCTTCGAAAAAGCTTGTAACAGCCTGTTCTATTTCTTCTCTGTTGTCATGCTCGATTGCGGTAACTAGTTTATCAAGATTTGGCTTACACAGAACTACGCCGCCCTGATTGACCTGAGCTTCCTCTTCATAATAATAAATAGACTTTTCGTTTCTAAAACTTTCGAAGGATTTTAATATACGAACTGAGGCAAATGATTTAGAGATGTTGCCAATATCACTTACCTTTTTGCCAACAAAAATAGTAACCGGGCGATTCATATATTTTACGAGTTCATTATGAAACCACTCAAAATACTCTTCTTCTGAAAATTCTCTGTCTTCAGACATATAATCGCAGTAGATGAGCGCTGTATCATAGCTTCCTTCATCATGAGATACATCAAAGATTGCATGAGTTTTATCCTCTTGAAGAATATCCATACAAGCTCTATATAATTGACGCTGTGTATTTCGGAGTTCATTATCCTCGGAATCCTGCTCTTCCTCACTGGATGCAAATTCTATGTCAACGAATCGTACGCCTTCTGACAGCTTCATACATTTCTCAACATATTCAATATTAAGATGATCATACTTCCCAACAAGTAAAGAGATAACATTACGCGCAAGATAAGCTTTTTCCATATTATCTTTTCTTGTTTCATCAGCAGTAGCTTCCATATGCTTTCTATGCACTGACTGAAGAACAGTAATTAATTCATCCTTGTCTACAGGCTTAAGCATATATCCTGTACAGTTGTACTTCATTGCTTCCTGAGCATAATAGAACTCGCTGTAACCACTTAATATTACAAAGTTGGCATCAGATACTTTTTCTTCCCTGATGGTTTTAAGCAATTCGATACCATTCATTTCTGGCATCTTAACATCTGCTATGATTAGATCCACAGTATTATCGCGCAGAAAATCAAGGGCAAGCTTGCCATTGGCAAATGTCCCTACTATTTCGTAATCATAGCTGTTCCAATCAATGAGTACCGATAATCCCTGTACTATAAACGGTTCATCATCTACAAGTATTACCTTTAACATAACTAACTCTACCCCTGTATCTTTATCTGGATGAGAGTTCCAACTCCCACTTCACTTTCTATAGAGAATTCAAACTTATCTTCGCTAAATATCTTAAGTCTTAGAAGCGCATTATACACACCTACGTGCTTCTTATTCTTAATTTTTTCGATGGATACGTTTCTTCCTTCTTCTATCATATTGGCTACGGTTTCTTCATCCATACCGCCACCAGTATCTTCTACCTCTATAACAATAGTGTCATCCACTCTATGGATACGAACAAATACCCATCCGTTGCTACTCTTACTCTCAATGCCGTGAACACAAGCATTTTCAACGAAAGTAACAATTGTAAGTTTTGGTATACGAACATCAGCGCAATCATCATCCACACTTATTTCATATGATAACCTATCACCAAAACGATATTTCTGCAAATCAAGATAAGCCTCGGCGAACTTGATTTCCTTGTTAACTTCAACAAGGTCATCACCCCACTCAACATATTGGCGCTCTAGCATCGCAAGCTTGGCAACCATTTCAGCCGTTATCTCTTCATTCTTAATAATACTATGCATTCTAATGCTCTCAAGTGCGTTGAATAAGAAATGAGGATTAATCTGACTATGTAGTGCAAGAAGCTCTGCTTTTTGTCTTGCTATATTATTCTCGTGCTCTATCAGTTTGTTTTTATAAACTATTTGAATAAGCTCGTTGATTCTATCAGCCAGGATATTGTAGTTTTCCATGAGCGATCCAATTTCGTCAGTACCCTCAACCACGTCAATCTTGGTAAGGTTATCTTCGCCAGAGTTCTTAAACGCCTGCTCAACCTTCTGAAGTCTAGTAACAATGGAATAATTGAAAATAACAATGAATAAAACTGGAAGCAATATACTAAATCCAAGTACAACAATGAACATAACAATATTACGTTTCAGATAATCAATGATATTACTGTTACGCTTCATTATATATATCTGATACTCTTCGCCATATTTTATAAACGACTGGATATAACTGACGTCACTGTCAGTTTTGTCGAAAATCATATAATCATCATTAAGATTGTTAGTACTCTCATTGGATAATAATATTTTACCATCCTTGCAAAGATACACACCACGATCATACTTCTGATTCATAAGCTTACGCGATGTTGTAGAATAGTCAACTTCTATTCTCATAAACCTTTCGCACGAATCATATCCGCCCTTAAACTTTCTGAGGAAAAAAATCTTTCGTCGTTTTTCAGATTGTTTATTTTCCCAGTTATCATAAACAAATGACAGCTTTATATCCTTGTCACCATCACGAAATTCACGGCACCATGGTGCATTCATAACGGATTTCAGTTTATTAACATATCCACCATTGCTCATTGTCGCATTATCAGCATAAAGTGTTATTTTGGTATTTTCAAAACCCGTCATCGATTCAAAGAATGAATTATTCATGAATCTGACATATTCCGAATAGTAATCATGCGCATCCTTAAACTGTCTTGACAGGAACATATTTATCTGTGAGTTACGCGAAATACCACTGGAAATAGTCTCCGAATAACTAATAAAATCATTAAGAAGCGCCTGTACCGAATCGGCCACCTCTTTATCCTGCTGCATTATCTGCTGCTTTTCTTTGGCATTGACCGTATAAAGAATAAATGAATCTGTTATTACAAGAGGAATAAGAATACAGGCAACATATACTATTGCCATCTTGGTTTTTAGTTCAATATTGTTAAACCAATTTTCCCATTTTTTTAGTAGATTCTTTCTCATCTTTACTTCTAGTAGTCCTCAAAAACATAATTAGTTAATTTTATTATACAATAAATTTCTCAAAATTAAAAAGAAGGAAGTTTAAAATCTGTCAGATTTTAAACTTCCTCTTCATATTTTGTCTTTATATTTTAGTTACGCTTATTTAATCTAATGAATAAACTCAACTGATTTAAGTGCACAATTGCCACCACCAACATATCGTAAATACAGTGCATTGACACCATCTGGTATATTAGCCATGCAATCGTACGCTGTCCAAACATTAGTAAAGTCTATCTTAACCTTGCCAAGTGGTTCGCCATCAATCTTGGTTCTAACCTCGAATTCTCCTCCAGCGTATCCTCTAACTGTGATTCTAACACCCTTAACATTCTTACAGTCAAAGTACTTGAAGCCAATAGTCGCTGAATCAGTAATGTCATTTACAAATCCATTAACCTCGTCTCCATCCTTACCTTCCTGCATAATATAAGGAACATTAGGTACACCAACATATGGGCTTGGTTCCTTTGTGAATAGATTACATGCAATATAAGATGGATAACACTCTGTATCTCTGAGTGGCCCACCATTAAGACCGCACGATGTAATCTCTACCTGCTTAATACTTCCATCAGCAGCGAATTCTATTTTTTCAGCACAGCCCTGTCTAGAATACCATGAGTTAAGTGTCTGTCTATGATAGAAAATATACCATTCGTCTCCTATCTCAATTATACTACCATGATTATTGGCACCATAAGCCGACGGCATATCAGCTGGCTTGTATGTATCTATATGCATATCGCAGTTAGATACGATTACGCCACCATACACAAAATCTCTATCAGGCTTATCCGAAATTGCGTAGCAAAGCTCGTGCATTACCTCTGAAGAATATACAAGATAATACTTGTCGCCACGCTTTCTTATAGAAGAAGCCTCAAAGAATGACTGTCCTTCAAAACCTGAGCCCGCACAATACTCAATACCTGGTATCGCAAGATTAGGTCCTTCTAATATAGTAAGCATATCCTTATCAAGCTTACATACCTTAGAACCAGTTCTTGATTTATCACCTCTTCCACAGAATCCTGAGAAAAGATATGTTATATCGCCTTCTGTTAATACGCCTGGGTCAAACTGAGGCTCATCACCCTCTTTTCTACCAAGAACTGTGCCATCCTGATAATGTACATATCCATAAAACTCGTATTTACCAGCAGGCTCATCGCATACAGCAACAGAAATTACTGGCTCCTTATCGAGTGCATAGTATAAATAATATCTGCCATCAGGACCAATAGTTACATCTGGAGCATACAAGCACATATTATCCTTCACATTTAATGGGTCCTGAGTACGTTTATAAATAACACCTTCGTATCTCCAATCGGCAAGATTATCTACTGGCGCTGACCAGCATACATAATCTCCCATACAGAATACTGCGCCATTATATGTATCATGAGAACCATATACATATACTCTGTCTCCAAATACATATGGCTCACCATCTGGAATATATTCCCATGATGGAAGGTATGGATTAAATGCCTGACGCTTTTTAAATCTTGCCTGCATAGCCTCGATGAGGAACATATCAAAATCGCTCTCACCTGTATATAAGCCTGCACCATCCTTACCAAATACCATCTTGTGATAAGCTTTATCACCATAAGGCTTCCACTCTGGCATCATACGACCATCGGCATCTACTCCATTAGGATCACCTGTCTTAACAAAGTTCACCCAATAATTACACATCTGTCTAGCCAGATCATAGTGTCTTCCTATAAATGGTCGCCAGCATTTTGCCAGTGTTTCAAACCAGAACCATAAATCAACGGAATGGAAGGTTCCTGGATTATCATTACCTGGAATATCAGGATCAAAATCATAATAGTAGCAATTTCTACCATTACCATTAAGCTCGTTTTGTATCATCATAGCCTTTACAGCCGAAGCTATACTGCTTGCTGGAGCATATCCAAATGCATCCTTTACCTTAGCCCCATCAAATGAAAGAAACTTCTTCGCACCATTAGCTCCAAATATCTCTTCACATTTTTTAGCAAGCTCAGTTTCATCAGCAGCATCAATACATTTAAAGAATTCTGAAGATGTATTACCTGCAAGTATAGGTATCTTACAATAATCACCATTCATAAGAAGCTTAAATGGTTCGTCATCAAGGAACTGACCATCCACACATGTACCAAACCACTTAGTAGTGTCCATACCATTTCTGAACTCTGCATACTTATCTCTTATAAATGATGCATCTAGTTTTCTTGCCTCTTCAATGCTTGATACTCCAAGAGCTTCAAGGAACTTCTCTCCAAGCTTTTCAGAATTTTCTATAGGACCAGGAATAATATAATCAGGTGTTCCATATGGATCACGGATTATTCCACTAAAAATAACAGCTTTACTAATAAGGCCAAAATTACGCTTGCTGGTTATCTGCGAAAGTACGCTACCACCACCAGCCGACTGACCAGCAATAGTAATGTTCTTAGGATCACCACCAAAAGCTTCAATATTACGTACAACCCATTCAAGACCATACTGCTGATCAAGATTACCAAAGTTGGTTGGAGCATCTGGCTGAGCCTTTGTAAGCTCTGGATGGGCCATAAAGCCAAGAACGCCAAGTCTGTAGTTCACACTAACAACTATGATTCCTCGTCTAGCAAGTCTTTCACCGTCAAACTCCATCTCTGGTGGGTAGCCCCACTGAAGTGCACCACCAAAATACCACACGAGTACTGGAAGTTTCTCATCAGCCTTTTTAGCTGGTGTCCATACATTAAGATACAAGCAGTCTTCCGACATATCTATATCAGGATCAACATGCCACTCTTTACAATAAATATCTGTACCAAGTCCTGGAACATCCTGCATCGATATTGGGGCCCAAGTGTAAGCTTCTCTTACTCCTTCCCAGTCTGCTGCTGGTTTTGGAGCTCTCCATCTGTTTTCGCCTATTGGAGGTGCTGCAAATGGAATACCTTTAAAAGATGTAACCCTAGGGTCTGCCGCTGGCAGACCCTTTACATAACCATTTTCAGTCTTTACTATTCTTAACATTATTTATCCTCTTTATCATTCTCTGATTTATCAGCTGCTTTTGCTGCATCTTTCTTCTTCTTTGCAGCAAGTGCACAAAATGCTGCTGCGGCACCACAAACTGCTGCGGCAGGAGCAGCTGAATTACCTCTAGAACCACTACTTTCTGATGTCTCTGAAACCTCTTCTATTACGATTGGTTCAGGAATCTCAAGAACAAGAGTTGCTGTTCCGTAGCATGAAGGATTCTCCCAACAGTCATTAGTTGAATCGAACCAGTTAAGTGTACCAATACGTGTTCCTGAGTAGTCAGCATCATTAATCTGAAGTTCAAAACCTATTGCCATATTTTCGGCAGGTACTGTCTCTGTCCACTTAATTGCTGCTTCTACTATATAGCCATTGTCTGTAAGCTTAGTTGCAGAAGTAATATTATCCTCAACGCATGTCTCACCATTAAATGACTGTACATTTTCATAATTAATACGATACTGCTTTGTTGCATTGTTGTACGAAGTAGCCTTGCTATTAGTTTCATCAATAAAGATTTCAACCGAATCCTGCTCATGTACTTCAGCACCGTCAGCATTAATCTGATCATCCACTACTGTCATATATACATATAAGCACTCTTCATCCCAAAGAACCTTAGCAGTTGCACTTGCCTTTGCACCCTGAACAATAGCAAGGTCAATATCTACTGCGTTAGCCCATGACTCATCAAGCTCGCCATCAACAACTGCAGTACCCTTAGCTATATACATGCTCTGCTTAAGGTATGCTTCAGCATAGTACTTAGTAGAGTTACCCTGGCTAAGTGTTGTATCGTTGTATACTACAACCTCATCACCATCATTAACTACAATATCGAAACCTACAACGGTTTCTGTTCCCTGAAGTTCCTTTTCAAGAACAACCTGGTATCCACCATCTACAGCGGTGCCTTCTGCTCTTGACATAGTTGCTGTTCCAGGCGCAATACCTGAAGCCTTACTATTGTACTTATCAAAGTAAAGTGTTACGTAGTCATTGGCACCATCATCTGTTGCATCAAGAACAGTTACCTGAACCTTGAATGAATTATCTGTCCAAATAGGTACAAATTCCACAGTAACATTATTTCCACTAATAACTGTTCCTGCTATTCCGTCGAAGCTTCCTGTAGCCGACTTGAATACATCAACCTTATTAGTTACAGGCGAGAGCTTGCTTGGGTCTACAATAGCCCAGAAGCATGGCTTAACCTTATAATTATCATCAAAGAAAAGTGGACACTGTCTCTGAGTACCATCGGCACCACCACCAACAGATGCATTGCCCTGGAGCCATGAATTACCATCAATAACTCCCCATACTGTCATACCGCCAACTTTTACACCTTCATCATTAAGTGTCTTAAGTGCATCATATAACTCTTTGTATCTGTATGCCTGAAGAGTATACTCATCATCCTTTGTTGCATCTGTACCGTCAAAGTTCATTGATGCTCTCACATCAAACTCTGTGAACTGAACCTGACCAACTACTGCTGAGTACTGTCTAGCAGCATCAAGTACCTGATCTACTGTAGGGGAATCAATCATCTCGTGAGCCTGCATACCCATACCATCGATACGAGTACCATCAGCTTCCTTAACAGCCTTAAGAAGTTCTACGATAGGGCCAACCTTAGAAGGTGTACTATCATTGTAATCGTTATAGTAAAGCTCTACATCAGCTGGAGCATACATATTGGCATATCTGAATGCATTGATTATAAACTCATTGCTCTGATATACTGCCCACCAGCTTGAGTTGCTTCCGTGTGTATCATTAGAAAGTGGTTCTGAAGCATTCTCTTTCTCGCTTCTGTATGTACCTGATGCATCAGACACAGCTTCATTAACTACATCCCAACCATAGAACATACCATTATACTTGCTGTCCTCACCAGTAAAATGAGTAAGAACTGACTTAATATACCACTCAAGACGAAGGTTCATAACCTCAGGAGTTACGTAAGGCTTTGTCTTATCATAATCCTCATGGAAGAACCATTCTGGAGTCTGAGAATGCCATACAAGAACGTGGCCTCTCATCTTAATGAACTGATCAGGATGCTCCTGATTCCAGTCATAAATATAATCAAGAATCTGCTCTGCTCTTGAGAAATCAAGAACTGGGACATCGATTGTCTGACCATTAATAGTAGCTTTCTCTGTACCAGGGCAAGCACCATTGCTGTAACCAAACATTGAATCTGGCTTGAGCTCATTACCTATTGTAATTGCATTAAAATGCTTTGTAACAAGCTGCATAAGCTGTGGATCGCCAAGCTCTGAAGCTACGATAGATACACCTGCACGCATATCCTTACCAAAGTCAGCGGTAAATGTATCCTTAAGATTAGGAACATTAGCCTCAATAGTAGCTACTTCAAGGTTCATATCAACAAGTGACACTGCTGTCACATAATACTCTCCCATTACACAGTCGCCTTCACCATAGTTAGTACCCTGCTCAAGAAGACGGATAACAACCTGATCAAGATTACCTGCTGCATTTACCTTGAAAGTACCAGCGAACTTAGTCCACTCACCTGGAGTAAGCTGCTGGCTTACTACGCCTGATAATTCTGGTGAATACGAACCAAGATATGTTGTATCTGAACCTGAAGTAATATATGGAGCAAAATCAATCTGTCTCTGATCAGCTGGTGCTCCCTCATAATCATCGGAAAGCATTGCGTAGAACTCATAAGCATATGTATGACCTTTTTCTACTACTGCTGTAATATCCTGTGAAAA
>JAZRXF010000045.1:0-6250 GCA_045600085.1 Lachnospiraceae bacterium | reverse complement strand
CAGAGCTAAAAGAGAAGCTCTTTAGAGCTGGCAGGGACCGCAGTGCGGAAGGCGGCCTTTTCAGAGCCTCTTTAGAGGCAAGCAGGAAACAGCGGCTTATAGCCGCAGAGCAAACCACCAGCTAAGCTGGTGGTTATGATTGAGAGAGTGTGGTGTATATGATATAATATAATTACTCGAAATGAAGACATAGGTCTTTGGCTATCATTAATTGATCCTACATTACTTTAAACGGGACCCCTATATCATCTTTTACAATGTCAGGCCTCGGTAATTCCCTTTGGGCAGTGGAAGACAGCGAACTAGATTGCGGAAACCCACCTAGCGCAGGCTAGGAGTCAAACATGTTAGCCAACATTTCGAGTCTTTTTTTGTATTCGTGGAAATTTGAGATTGTATGAAGAAGATATTTGGATTTTTAAAAGATTTTGGTAATTCTATAAGTGAGAGTAATGCATCTGCATTTGCGGCAAGTGCAGCTTTTTTTATGTTTTTATCATTGGTTCCTGTTATAATGCTTTTTTGTAGTATTATCCCGTATACGCATTTAAGAGTAGATAATGTTACTGGTGCATTTTCAGAATTTGTACCAGTGTATATTGAGGATTTTATTCAAGATGTTTTTATGGAATTTGATGAGGGCTCTATAGCGCTGGTATCTGTATCAGCACTTATTACATTATGGGTGGCTGGTAAAGGTTTTTGGGCCATGATATATGGGCTTGATTCTTCATATAAAGTTACTGCAAAAAGTAATTTTGTGAAGCTTCGTATATGGGGTTCTATTTATACTGTTATATTTCTGATTGGTCTTATATTTAACCTTTTAGTTATGGTATGGGGACCTGTTATTGTTGAAAGAGTAGAAGAGTATGCTCCTCATACAGAAGATTTACTTGATTTTTTGCTTAAATTCCGTTTTTTATATGGTGTTATTCTTTTGATTTTTATATTTCAGCTGATTTATAAGTTTGTTCCAAGCGTGAAACTTAAGTTTTTTGAGCAGTTCCCAGGCGCTTTATTTTCAGCGGTATGTTGGTCGATTATATCTTTTGGGTTTTCACTTTATGTAAGATATTTTGGTGGATTTTCTATGTATGGTAGCCTTGGTACTGTTATCATTACGCTTCTTTGGTTATACTATGATTTATATATACTGTTTATTGGAGCTATTGTTAATAGATACTATATTAATTGGAAACAAAGAAGAATAAAGGAATAGGATGCTAAAATACTAATATAAATATTGACGTATGTGAATTTTGTGCTATAATTATCGATGTGCGAAATTTATAAAACCCTAAATCAGGTGCACGACAGGTACTTATGTTCCTGAATCTAAAGATTGAGGGGAGGTTGAGTTAAAATGTCTAAGATTGAAGTTAAGCCAAATGAAGATTTAGATAGCGCATTACGTCGTTTCAAGAGAAGCTGTGCTAAGGCTGGTATCCAGCAGGAGATTAGAAAGCGTGAGCACTATGAGAAGCCTAGCGTTAAGCGTAAGAAGAAATCTGAAGCAGCTAGAAAGCGCAAGTTCTAATAACTAAGATTTGTCAAAGGCCATATCACTACGATATGGTCTTTTTTTGTGTAATTTTTTCTACAAATCGATGTTGGATAAAAGACTATGTTGTGTTATAATTCATTTTGCTACTCTATATATTGTGTTTTGAATGAAATGGGGGATATATATGAGAATAATAATTGGAATATTTAGTTTTTTAGCGACTTTTTTTACAGGAGTGATTTTCTCCGACAATAATAATATTCAGGTTAAAGAATATAAGATTAGACACAAGCGTATCAAAAAACCAGCCAGGTTTGTATTTATTAGTGATCTTCATGGTAGGAGCTTTGGACCTGATAATGAAAGACTCCTCGAAAAGATTGAAGAGAGTAAGCCGGATTTTGTAGTTATTGGCGGTGACCTTATTACAACCAAGTTCACATACAATTATGGAGTTATGGAGCAGGTTGTAAAAAGACTTAGCGAGAAATACAAGGTTTATTATGCTATGGGTAATCACGAAAGTAGACTTAAGTGGAAGGTCACCTGTGGTGGACGACGTCCGAGTATTAGCTATGAGGAACTTATCAGAAGGATAGAGGCTGCAGGTGCAGAGGTTCTTGATAATAAATCCGCAACTCTTTCATACTATGGCATTAAGTTCACAGGATTATCACTTGATAAGACTTTTTATAACAAGAAGCATAAGTTTACTTTGTCAGAAAAGAATATAGAAGAATGCATAGATGCAACAGACGATGGAAGCTATAACATTCTTCTTGCACACAATCCCGAATATTATAACGAGTATTGTAAACTTCCATACAATCTTGTTCTTTCTGGACATATGCATGGAGGTGTTATGCGTCTACCTAAGGGAATGGGATTTATTGATCCTAGATTCCGCTTGTTCAAGATTCTTTGCTGGGGAACAGCCAGAAAAGAAGATACACGTATCATAGTCTCTCGTGGATTGTCTATGCATACTATTCCTATCAGGGTATTCAATCCTGCTGAGCTTACAGTAGTTACGCTCAAGGGTGAGTCAAAGAGACCTGATAAATTAATAAAAAGAATTATGAAAAGAGGAAAATAGACATGGCTTTATTAGTAAAGCTTGAGGTTTTTGAGGGACCTCTTGATCTATTATTACATCTAATAGAAAAGAACAAAGTTGATATATATGATATTCCTATAGTTGAGATTACAGAGCAGTATCTTGATTATGTCCGTAATATGGAAACAGAAGATATGAATGTTATCAGTGAGTTTCTTGTTATGGCAGCGACACTTATTGATATCAAATGCAAAATGCTCCTTCCAAAGGATGAGACAGCTGAGGAAGAAGAGGAAGATCCAAGAACTGAACTTGTACAGAAACTTCTTGAATATAAGCTTTACAAGTATATGTCATATGAACTTAAGGACAGACAGATCGATGCGGGAAGGGCTTTATTTAGAGAGCCTAGTATTCCAAAGGAAATAATGGATTATCGTGAGCCGGTTAATTATGAGGAATTGGTTGGTGATATGACACTGCAGAAGCTCAATGAGATTTTCCAGAGCATGGTTAAGCGTCAGGAGGACAGAGTGGATCCTATTCGTTCAAAGTTCGGAAACGTTGAAAAGGACGAAATACCTCTTGAAGATAAGCAGAACTATATATTCCGTTTTCTTACAGCCAATAAGAGATGCTCATTTAAGCAGCTACTTGAAAAGCAGCATAGTAAAATGGAAATAATAGTTACCTTCCTTGTTGTTCTGGAACTTATGAAAGTCGGTCAGGTTACTATTTCTCAGGATAATCTTTTTGATGATATTATCATTGAGAGAAATAATGATAATGAAGAAGTATCACTTGGAGCAGATTTTGCCATTGTATAAGTGAAATATGATTTGGAGTAGATAAAGTGAAAAAGAGCGAGATTATATCAAATGTTGAGGCCATACTATTTGCTGTGGGCAATTCTGTTTCAATTGCAAAGCTGGCTGAAGTACTTGAGATTACTGAAAAAGAGTTAAAATATACGCTAGATGAAATGCAGAATATGTACGCTGATGAGCAGAGAGGAATCGAGCTTGTATTCCTGGAGAATAGCGTTCAGCTTGGAACTAAGAATTCAGCATATGAGTATCTTATGAAGATAGCTAAGACTCCTAATAGATACGTGCTTACAGATACTGTCCTTGAGACATTATCTATTATTGCTTATAAACAGCCTGTTACAAGAGGTGAGATAGAGAAGATAAGAGGCGTCAGCTGTGACCATGCAATCAATAAACTCATTGAGTATGAACTTATAGAAGAAGTTGGAAGGCTTGATGCTCCAGGTAAGCCACTTTTGTTTGGTACTACTGAGCAGTTCCTTCGTTCGTTTGGTGTTAAATCAATTGGTGATTTGCCAAAGGTTACGCCAGAACTGGAACAGGATTTTAGAGAACAGGCAACCAGAGAAGCGTACGAAAAAGATGTCGATGAAGAAGTCGACGAAGAACCTGTAACTGTTGATATTTAGTTTTGATGAAAAGCACGACTTGTTCGTGCTTTTTTAGTGAAAAAACAAGGATAATAGGCATAAAAAAGCTAATTTTGTGCTATTAAAAAGCTTGAACATATGATATAGTAGTATCAGTGCGAAATTTTTTAATTTTTGCAATTATTTATTATATTATTAGTGGAGGTCAACAAAATGAGTAGTATGACAAGCTCAGCGGGCATGCGAATCAACGCTTTGCTCGACGACAACAGTTTCGTTGAAATTGGTTCTGCTGTCACAGCAAGAAGCACAGATTTCAATTTGAAACAGATCGATACTCCATCTGACGGTGTTATTACCGGATATGGTACTATCGATGGCAATCGTGTGTATGTATACAGCCAGGATTCCAGCGTACTTGGTGGAACAATTGGTGAGATGCATGCCAAGAAGATTTGCAACATTTATGACCTTGCAATAAAGACAGGTACACCAGTTATCGGTCTTATTGATTGCAACGGCGTTCGTCTGCAGGAATCTACAGACGCATTAAATGCTATCGGTGATATTTACTTTAAGCAGTCTATGGCTAAGGGTGTTATTCCACAGATTACAGCAGTATTTGGTACATGTGGTGGTGGACTTAGCATTATGACAGCTCTTTCTGATTTCACATTCATGGAAGAGAAGAAAGCCAAGATGTTTGTTAACGCTCCAGATGCTATATGTGGTAATAGCGTTGAGAAGAACGACACAGCAAGTGCTAAGTTCCAGTCAGAGGAATCTGGTAATGCTGATTTCGTTGGTGATGAAGCTACAATCATTGCTGATATGAGAAATCTTATCGCTATGATTCCAGCTAACAACGATGATGTTGCTATGATCGACAACGATGATGATCTTAACAGAAAGTGTGATGGTATCCTTGGCGCTGCTGGTGATACAAGCATTCTTCTTTCACAGATCGCTGATGACAACAATTTCCTTGAGGTTAAGGCAGCTTACGCTGAGGAAATGGTTACAGGTTTCATCAGACTTGATGGTCTTACAATTGGTTGCGTAGCTAATAGAACAGAAGTAGTTGACGAAGAGGGCAAGGTTAATAAGCTTGAGGCTGGTCTTACAGCTAAGGGATGTAACAAGGCAGCTGATTTCGTTGATTTCTGTGATAGCTTTGGTATTCCAGTTCTTACAATTACTAACGTTTCAGGTTTCAGAGCATGTATGTGCGCTGAGAAGAGACTTGCAAAGAGCGTTGCTAACTTAACAAGCGTATTTGCTAACTGTGATGTTCCAAGAGTTAACCTTATCGTAGGTAAGGCACTTGGTACAGGATACGTAGTTATGAACTCTAAGGCAATCGGATGTGACCTTACATTCGCTTGGGATAACGCTGAAATCGGAGCTATGGAAGCTTCTATGGCAGCTAAGATTATGTATGATGGAGAGAGCCAGGATACAATCGCAGCTAAGACAGCTGAGTATGCAGCTCTTCAGAACAATGCAACATCAGCAGCTAAGAGAGGCTATGTTGATAATGTTATCGCTCCAGAAGACACAAGAAAGCATCTTGTATATGCTTTTGAGATGTTATACGCATAATAAACACATTTATTAGGAAAGGATGACAATTAGAATGAAAAAATTATTAACAACATTGCTCATGCTTACCTGCGTATTTGGATTAACAGCTTGTGGAAAAGAAGTTAAATCTGTATTCGATAGTGAAGATGTACAGCAGTCATTAAAGGATCAGGCTGTGGTAGCTTATGATTTTATAAGTATTAGTGCTGGTGAAATGACAGATGAAGATATGGATGATATGGCCCTCTATACAGAGGATGACCTTGAGTTTATAGCTTCATTAATGAGAGGTTATAGTTTTGATAGTGTAGACACTGTTAATGTTGGACCAATTACAACAGGTAAGGCAGTTACTACTGGTATAACATCATTCTATAATTCGCAGAGCGAACTCGGTACTCTTTCTGCTATTGATAATGCAGGTGTTCTTGTTGAAAAGAAGGATAAGGAATTTATCGTTTCTATTCCACTTAAGGGAAGTCTTCATAATGGTTCATTTGAAGTTATTTATGATAGAAACCTTCACGCAACAAGCTTTACTACTAACGTAGAGTACACAATGGCAGAATCAATGACTAAGGCAGCTGTAAATACAGGAATTGGTATGGGTACTGTATTTGTAATGCTTATCATAATCATGATTATTATTTATGGTTTTGCTATTATTCCAAAGATTCAGGCT
>JAZRXF010000044.1:0-15907 GCA_045600085.1 Lachnospiraceae bacterium | reverse complement strand
ACCGATACGGATAATACCGCGATCGTCAAGATTCTTAAGAGCATCCTCACCTGCATTAGGAATATCTCTTGTGATTTCTTCAGGTCCGAGCTTTGTATCTCTAGCTTCTGTTTCGTACTCTTCTATATGAATTGATGTATATACATCTTCTCTAACAAGTCTTTCACTAAGAAGAACAGCATCCTCGTAGTTGTAACCTTCCCATGTCATGAAACCGATGAGTGGGTTCTTACCAAGACCAAGTTCACCATTGGCTGTTGAAGGACCATCTGCGATTACCTGACCTTCTGCTACTCTGTCGCCCTTGAATACGATTGGCTTCTGGTTGTAGCAGTTAGACTGGTTACTTCTCATGAACTTAGAAAGCTTGTATTCCATGTTCTCACCATCATCAGCCTTAATTCTGATGAGCTGTGATGATACATATGTAACTTCACCAGCTTTTCTAGCAACAACACAAACACCTGAGTCAACAGCTGCCTTCGCTTCAATACCTGTACCAACTACAGGAGCCTCTGTGAAGAGAAGTGGAACTGCCTGACGCTGCATGTTCGATCCCATGAGGGCACGGTTAGCATCGTCGTTCTCAAGGAATGGAATAAGTGCTGTAGCAACTGAGAATACCATCTTAGGAGAAACGTCCATATAATCGAACATTTCCTTTGGATACTCCTGTGTCTCTTCTCTGTAACGACCAGATACCATCTTCTTAACGAAGCATCCATTAGCATCTAACTTCTCGTTAGCCTGTGCTACATGGTAGTTATCCTCTTCATCAGCTGTCATATAAACAACTTCGTCTGTTACCTTAGGATTAGCAGCATCTGTCTTGTCAATCTTACGATATGGGGCCTCTACGAAACCGTACTCATTGATACGAGCATATGAAGCAAGTGAGTTGATAAGACCGATGTTAGGACCTTCAGGTGTCTCGATAGGACACATTCTTCCATAGTGTGTATAGTGAACGTCTCGAACTTCGAATCCGGCACGATCTCTTGAAAGACCACCAGGACCAAGTGCTGAAAGACGTCTCTTATGTGTTAACTCACCAAGTGGGTTGTTCTGATCCATGAACTGTGAAAGCTGTGATGAACCGAAGAACTCCTTGATTGCAGCCTGTACTGGCTTAATATTAATAAGTCCACCTGGCTTAATCTCTTCTGAATCATGAGCATCATGAGTAGTCATTCTCTCTCTGATGACTCTTTCCATACGAGACAAACCGATACGGTACTGGTTCTGGAGAAGTTCTCCGACAGCTCTGATACGTCTGTTACCAAGGTGATCGATATCATCCTTTGTACCAATACCATATTCAAGATGAATATTGTAGTTAATTGAAGCTATCATATCGCTCTTAGTAATGTGCTTTGGTACTAATTCATGGATATTTCTGGCTATAGCGTCATGGAGAAGTTCTGGCTTATCCTGGTACTCTCTAAGAATTCTCTTAAGTACTGGCCAGTATACTCTCTCTGTAATACCAAGTGACTCTGAGTCAATCTCTAACCACTCATTGATGTTAACCATCATATTAGAGATAACCTTAACATCCTTGGTCTCTGTTCTAATAAGAACACTTTCAACTGCGTAATCCTGGATAGTATCACAATCCTCAGCTGTAAGCTTTGTACCAGCCTTGAAGATAACTTCTCCTGTAAATGGATTAACAACGTCAGCTGCAAGAACCTGACCACGGATACGGTTAGCAAGTGCAAGCTTTTTATTGAACTTGTAACGTCCAACCTTGGCAAGATCATATCTCTTAGCGTCAAAGAAAGTAGAAGTAACATATCCTTCTGCAGACTCAACTGAGAATGGTTCACCAGGACGAACCTTGCTGTATAATTCCTTAAGACCCTCTTCATATGAAGATGATGTGTCCTTGCTAAAGCTCTTTAAAAGCTTAGGCTCTTCACCGAAAAGATCTGTAATTTCCTTGTCTGTTCCAAGACCGATTGCACGTAAAAACACAGTGATAGGAACCTTTCTAGTTCTATCAACTCTTACATACATAACTTCATTAGAATCAGTCTCATACTCAAGCCATGCACCACGGTTAGGAATAACCTGAGAAGAGAAAAGTCTAGTACCGATCTTGTCATGTGTTATATCAAAATAAATACCAGGTGAACGAACCAACTGGCTGACAATAACTCGCTCAGCACCGTTAATGACGAATGTACCTGTCTCAGTCATTAATGGGAAGTTACCCATGAAGATGCCGCTTGCTTCATTGATTTCATCGGTATCCTGATTGTAAAGACGAACCTTAACCTTGAGTGGTGCTTCATAAGTAAGATCTCTCTCCTTGCACTCCTCAATATTATGCTTGATCTCGTCAGTTGCTAACTTAAAGTCTACGAACTCAAGTCTGAGATGTCCGCCGTGGTCTGTAATAGGAGATATATCATCAAAAGCTTCCTTAAGACCTTCCTCCAAGAACCACTTGTAGGAATTCTTCTGAACTTCGATGAGGTTTGGCATCTCCAAAACCTCTTTCTGGCGAGCATAGCTCATACGCATGCTGTTGCCGTTTACAATAGGACGAATTCTGTTTTTTTCCATGTTGACATTTCACCCCGTTCAAAATATTTGTACACTATATTGCATATGCTTTTTCGCACATAAAAAAAGCATAGCACACCACAATGGTGCACTATACATAGTATCACAGTCGCTGTCACTAGTCAACACGTATTTTATTGTATATTTTATATGAAAATTAACAGAAAAAAAGAATGGGCTGTAGTAATTAACCACAGCCCAATAGATTTTATTTGGTTTAAATTACTTAAGAGTAACCTTAGCGCCAACTTCCTCAAGCTGCTTCTTGATAGCTTCAGCATCTTCCTTAGAAGCCTGCTCCTTGATTACCTTTGGAGCGCTCTCAACGAGTTCCTTTGACTCCTTAAGACCAAGAGATGTGATACCACGAACAACCTTGATAACATCCATCTTCTTCTCACCGATCTCTGTAAGCTCTACATCGAACTCTGTCTTCTCTTCGTCAGCTGCACCAGCTGCTGGACCTGCTGCTACTACAACACCTGCTGCTGCAGAAACACCAAACTCCTCTTCACATGCCTTAACTAAATCGTTAAGCTCTAATACTGATAAACCCTTGATAACTTCAATAATTTCCTGAGTTGTCATTTTAATTTCCTCCTAAAATAATAAATGAATAAATTCTTAATCAATTAAGCAGAATAAATTATGCTTCCTGCTTCTCTGCAACCTGCTTAATAACACGTGCAAAGTTTGTAATTGGTGACTGAAGAGAACCAAGTAACTTTGAAAGTAACTCTTCTCTTGAAGGAATAGAAGCGATTGCGCCAATTCCCTTAGCATCGTATGCTGTACCTTCAACAACACCACCCTTAATCTCAAGTGCTGGAGCAGTCTTAGCAAACTTAGCGATTTCTCTAGCTGGAGCTGTAGCATCTGTCTTAGAAATAGCGATTGCGCTAGGTCCCTCTAAGTACTGGCCAAGCTGTGCAAAATCAGTACCTTCAAATGCACGTACCATCATAGTGTTCTTGTAAACCTTGTAAGTAACACCCGCTTCACGAAGATTCTTACGAAGCACTGTATCCTGCTCAACTGTAAGACCACGATAGTCTACTAATACAACTGATGCAGCATCCTTAATAGCTTCTGAAATCTCTTCAACTATAGGCTGTTTAAGTTCTACCTTTGCCATTTTATTACCTCCTTATAGATTTTGTTGCCGATTAGGAAGTTTTTTATAAAATAAAACCCTCCGGACTTACCGAAGGGGAACTAAAAGTCATATCTAAAACTTTTCCTTTTCCTCGGTAGGATTTACGCTTTAAGGCACCTACTGTCTTCGGCATGGTCTTTCGACCTTTGCTAGAATACCATCTTACAAATGATATGTCAAGCATATATATTAACTTTCCAAGCCATAATCCTGACTTGGAAAGTTATATATTAAATTGTTCTATTAAAGCCCACCTTCCAAGACAACTTACTTCTAATTGAAGCTTGCCATGTTTTCAGATTAGCTTTTATAGCAGTTCATTTATTAATACTTAGCTGTGCTAACACGTACGCCAGGTCCCATTGTTGTAGCGAGTGTCATGCTTCTTAAATACTGACCCTTAAGTGTGCTTGGCTTAGCCTTAACGATAGCATCCATAAGTGCACCAAGGTTATCAGAAAGCTGCTCTTCTGTGAAAGAAGCCTTACCGATTGGGCAGTGGATGATGTTGCTCTTATCAAGACGGTACTCAATCTTACCAGCCTTAATATCATTAACAGCCTTAGTAACATCCATTGTTACTGTACCAGCCTTAGGGTTTGGCATAAGACCCTTAGGTCCAAGTACCTTACCAAGACGTCCTACAACACCCATCATATCAGGTGTAGCAACTACTACGACGAAATCGAACCAACCATCGTTCTGGATCTTTGGAATAAGTTCCTCACCACCAACGAAATCAGCGCCAGCTGCCTGAGCCTCGTCAAGCTTTGGTCCCTTTGCGAATACAAGAACCTTAACAGTCTTACCTGTACCGTGTGGAAGAACAACAGCTCCTCTGATCTGCTGCTCAGCATGACGTCCATCACAACCAGTCTTGATGTGAACTTCTACAGTCTCATCAAACTTAGCTGTAGCTGTCTTCTTAACTAAAGAAACAGCTTCTGGAGCCTCATAATATGTTGCGCGGTCGAATTCCTTCATAGCCGCATTGTATTTCTTACCATGTTTCATTACGTAATCCTCCTTGTGGTTTTAGCGAATTAAATCTTCCACTTTTTAACAATTAATCTTCTACAACTACACCCATACTTCTACAAGTACCAGCGATCATAGACATTGCTGCTTCAAGTGATGCTGCATTTAAATCTGGCATCTTAGTTTCAGCGATTTCCTGAACCTTAGCCTTTGAAATTGTAGCAACCTTAGTCTTGTTAGGAACACCTGAACCTGACTTAATGTTACAAGCCTTCTTAATAAGAACTGCAGCAGGTGGAGTCTTTGTAATAAAACTAAAGCTTCTGTCTGCATATACTGTGATTACAACAGGGATGATTAAGTCACCCTTATCTGCTGTCTTTGCGTTGAACTGCTTTGTAAACTCAACGATGTTTACACCGTGCTGACCAAGTGCTGGACCAACTGGTGGAGCTGGTGTTGCCTTGCCTGCAGGTATCTGTAATTTGATGTAACCTGTTACTTTCTTTGCCATGATTGGCTACCTCCTAAATAAAATGTGGTAGTGGCGCATAGTTCTAAGGCTATGCTTCCACACATGCTATATAAACACGAGATAACACATCTCGTTAGCACCATTAATAAGACACTGAAATTAATCTAGCTTCTTAACGTCTGAGAATGCAATCTCAACTGGTGTCTCACGACCAAACATTTCAACTACGATTGTAGCTGTCTGCTTGTTCTCATCAATACGTGTAACAGCACCGATTGTATCTTTCCAAGCACCATCGATAACACGTACTGTTTCGCCAACTTCGAAATCGGCATGCATTGCCTGCTCCTGCTCAAGACTTCCTACTTCGTAGTCCTCAAGTGGAACTGGCTTGCTTCCTGGACCAACAAATCCAGTTACGCCTCTTGTATTACGAACAACATACCATGCGTCATTATCGTCCGCATCCATATGAATAAGAACATATCCTGGAAGAACCTTCTTCTGAACATTCTTCTTGCCTGTTGCCTTTACTTCGACAACATCCTGCATAGGAACACGCACCTCAAGAATCTTGTCTTCAAGATGACGATTCTCACGTGCCTTGTCTATGTTGATCTTAACTTTTTTCTCATAACCTGAGTATGTGTGAACAACATACCAGCCCATTCCACGGCCGCTCTTGTTGTCACTCTGACCTATATCGTAATCCTCATCAATAGCAGGCTTATCGTCAGCTGCTGCTCTTGTTGGTGCATAAAGCTCTTTCTCTTCTGTATCGCCAAGCACCTTCTGAAGATCGCCAAGTCTTTTAACCTTAACAGTCTTTGAATCTGCCATCTTACGCTCCTTTAAAGTGTCGTGATAAAATCTACGCCATACTGAATAATAGTGTCTAAGAATGCTATTACAAGTCCAAGAATAACTGAAACTACAACTACTGCAACTGTCTGCTTAGCTGTGTCTTCCTTACTTGGCCAAGTTACTTTCTTAAATTCTTTCTTCAACCCCTTAAAAAAACTAGGCTTTTTCTTAGTCTCTTTATCGTTAGTCGAACTACCCACGTCTGTACCTCCATGGATCTACTTACTATCACTTTAGTAAAAGGGATTATTTTGTCTCTTTGTGTAATGTATGAGCCTTGCAGAATCTACAGTACTTCTTTGTCTCCATACGATCTGGATGAGTCTTCTTATCCTTTGTTGTGTCATAATTGCGCTGCTTGCACTCTGTACATGCTAATGTAATTCTTGTACGCATTTTCTTTCCTCCAAGTATGTTTCTTTATCTTTTATATCAATATGCACCACGGGTGCACAAAAAAAAGAGTTCAAACTCTTTTGCGAAGACTAGAATATCACGTCTAGTAATTTGTGTCAACTTATTTTTCTATAATTATTCGTGAGCTTATCCCCATTTCGAATCTATGTACATTAGTTATATCGTTATGTTAACCAAAAACACATTTAATATAGAAGAAACAGCATTTATATTTTTTATAATATATTGTATGCTTGTGCCATTTGTAGTAAAATATTACTAGGTATAACTATCGATGTAGCAAAGGATTGCTACCATATCCATATGTTGATGCTCGATTCACGGAAGAAAGGAGGGCTCATATATGTCATTTTATAGTTCGATTTATAACAACGTCTATAATTTATATCGTTCTGCTTATGCGCCCAAGTCTTCTTCGCGAGCCGACGCTCATAATAAATCTGATTTAAAAAATATATACAATTCCATTGTAGAACACAGCAAAGATGAGCCTGTGTATCTTTTCAAGCCAACAAGTGATATTGAACGATACACTATTGCCATGAAAGAAAGCGCCATGAGCTTTGGTCGAAACATTTCTTCCATGGGTGGCAAGGATGCTGAGCAGCTTTTTGAGAAAAAAGCGCTATATTCTTCGTCACCTGAAAACGCCGAAGTAACCGAACTTCCTGGTAGCCCAGTAGGCGATTCTTCAAGCATCGATTTATCAATTGAAAGCCTTGCTATGCCTCAAATCAACAGAGGCTTCTATCTTCCAATGGATGAAAAGTCTCTGGCACCGGCTTCATATTCTTTTGACGTGTCTACATCCGACTCAAGCTATGAGCTTCAGCTCAATATATCTGAGAATGATACTAATCATTCTATTCAAAGCAGACTTTCAAGGCTGATCAATAACGCCGCAATCGGTCTTTCAGCCACTGTTACCCAGGATCAATACGGCAACAGCGCCATCACCTTGTTTGGCAACTCAACCGGATCTGGCGATACCAATGAGCCATCATTTATTATATCGGACGAAGATACCTCTCAGACAAGAGGTCTTGTGGATTATCTTGGAATAAAAGAAATTACCAGTAATGCAAGCTGGGCAAAATATACTATTAATGGCGTAGAAAAAACCTCCCCAGAAAATGAGGTTACTTATGATAATAAGTATTCTATTACACTAAAAAAGACCACAAGCCCTGGTCAGAATGTTACGATAGGTGTCATGACCGATTTTGATTCACTTAAGGATAATATCCTTGGTGTCGCTGGTTCTTATAACCAGTTTATCAAAACAGCAGCCGAATTTGTTGATAAGCAGCCTCGTACCTCGCTGCTCATAGATTCCATGAAACGTATGAATAGTAGCTATGCTGCTGCCATGGATCATCTTGGAATAGTCCGCAACGAAGACGGAACCCTCGATATCGATGATAACAAGCTAAGTAGTGCCTTGTCAGGCCAGGCTACGGCATCGGACATCTCCGCACTGAAGGATTTCACAAAGACCGCAGCCAAGAAGATATCTGACGTGCAGCTCAATCCTATGGACTATGTGGATAAACGTATCGTTGCATATAAAAATCCTAATGTAACGCACTACGCCAATCCATATATCACAAGTGCATACAGCGGTATGTTGTTCAATTCTTATATGTAAAAACAAAAATCCATTTCATTATCACAATGAAATGGATTTTTTTCTTACTATATATCTAATATCTTATTTATATCTCTTTTTGTCGAATAATCCCTTCGCCCATACCTATTATCATAAAAATATATGGTGTGCATAGGCATGTCTGATAGCAAAAGAAATTGTATCCAACATACGCAAGTACTGCCGCAAGGCAAGGTATTGCCAATTTATTCTCGCTTGCCTTCGTGCCAAGCCTTTTAGCCGATGTAATAAATATACCAAGATACGCCACTGCTCCAAGTACGCCTTCGGTAATAAGCATGTTAAGCCATTCGTTATGAGCACACGCAAGCTGCAATCCATGCCAAAACTCTGCCACTTCTTCCTTGCAATAAGCATCCATACTCCAAGCAAAAGAATCAGGGCCCACTCCAATAAGCTTATCCTTAAATCCAGCCTCTGAAAAAGCCCTCACTGCCATTCGCCAATTGAAACCTCTGTAGTTACCCCAGCTTTCATCAAAATTCAAAAATCCTATGTCATAAAATCTAGATAGTCCTTCTGGAAGTGTATGCTTTGTCACCATGATCATTAGTAAAGCAACAAGCCATACCGCTACTATAAATCCCCATACTGCCACATCTCTTAAGAAAACCACTTTCTTTATATCAAATGGTTTCTCCATATCACTACCCTCACTTACACGCCATCTGATGAATAGATATATAAGTAGAACCATTACAAATACAAACAACATGACAGGGGAATGATTGATAAATCTAGTTAACGCCTCTTCGCCTGATATTAGGTGAACCATTCTTTCTGGAAACAGGTTCTGTAATATTCCAATAATTCTAAATGTACCAATAAATATAAGGACTATTTCCAGAAAACGGAGTATACCTTCATTGCTTTCCATAGCATACCATAAGAAAACCAGGAAAATCAGAGCTATCGCGATATAAGCACTGTCACTATTAACTGTACAAAGTGATGCCCCACCAATAATCAAAAAGATTCCTGAAAGTATCAATTGCTTTTTTGATTTTGAAAAGATGTATGTGTACATTCCAAATGGTAAAATAAGTACCGCATAACTTGAATACCACGAGGTCTGACCTAACGTGGACACAAACTTTTCGATATATATATCATCAAGCCTTACGTATTCACCATTCTCATGTCTATTGGAATACAGGTTTAGTATATCTATATCAAATCGTTGAAGAACAGCTATAAGAAAAACAAAGCCACCTACCGCAATGGCAGCGTACATAATCTTATCATTCCATTTATAAAAGCGAGCAATAAAAAAGAAAATCAGGACAAATATCATCTGAGAAATCAATCCCATATTCCAACCCGAATAACCAAATATTGCATAGCGTTTATAATGGGCAAAGACACAAGATATTATGGATATTAATGCAAATGCCAACACACACCAGTCAGTGCTGGAAGCTTTTTTTATCATCTGCCTGCTATAAACATTTTCATTGATATTTATATAAATTAGCTGGCCCACGAACACAATAAGAAAGCCAAGCATCGCTATACTCACATACTGAAAGAAATGATACTTGGCATCGCCCATATTCAGGTATTTCTTTTCCATATACAATGGAAGGCCACACAAAAGCGCTACTACATAAACAGCTGAAGTATACTGAATAATAGTTGTTACGCTTTTCTTTAGCTGGCTGGCTGGCGTGTTACTCGCCTTATTATTAACTATCTTTTTTGATGACATAATCTGTCGTCCTTTTAATCTTTGTCGGATTATTTATCCAATCTTTTATCGGATTTCCTCTCCATATTCACCGAGGAAAACCCTTCTGTATTTATCAAAGTTCCACTGCGTGAACTGGCTGCTTTCATCATGAGCTACCCACGGCTTTTTCTGAACTGGTACTACTATATTATAGCCTCTTCTTCTAAATTCAAAGCTTTGTGATGCATCGTAAAAATACCAGCCATCAAAAATATCCGACCTCCAAGGTACATCCTCTCTTGTTACCATTATCAGTCCATCAATGGCCTCAACATCATGTACACCATGAGCTTTATCAAATTCATATCCATTATAATCAACATTTTCATTGTCAAACTCATAGAGATTTCCTACGCGTTCTCCATGATTCATAACACCCGATGCCGGCATGATTTGTGACCCTATCACACCTATCATCGCAGTCTTACGATCCAGTGCAAACACCTCTAGTATGTCCACTAGGAAATTAGGATTAATAATAAATACATCCTGGTGCATATACACTTTGTATTTTGCATCTGTACGCGCCATCCCCTGATTGTAACCATCGCACATACTCTTGGCGCCTCGTACATCAATGATTTCTACTACAAAACCTTCAGGTACACTTAGCTGATTAATATACAATTGGCATTCACTGAAAAACAGATCATCATTAACACATATGATGAAAGCTATCTTTCTTTTGTTTTTACCCATCTATACACTCTCCGATATTTTACGTCTCTGCATCTCAAGATCATAGCGATATTCTGAACGGCAATGCTCCTTGGCCACACCAAGAATATAAAGGGCCTGCTTTACCATCCCCTGTTCTGCATAAAACTCTGCAAGCTTCGAAGCAATCTTCTCCTTGCTTCCCAGATCACTGTCAAATAGTATCTCTACTACTGTAATAACAGACAATTTCTTGCCTCGTATATATGTCATTATCTCTTTTTGAACAGGCTTCGACATAGCAAGCTGAATACGTCTAAAATAAAAGGTCAGCTGTCTATATACTTTTTCAAAATCATCCACATACTGAACCTGCTCATATATATTCATACTGGTTCCAAGATTCATCTCAAGATCGAAAATCTTGGTCGCAACTTCAAAACGTTTTAGCTCCAAATCATAGGACTTGGCAATCTCAAACTCTTTTGTCGCAAACAGTTTCTCAATGGCCTTATATGATGGAATACGGTCATCTTCTAGCTTCTGATTAATCTGTCCTTTAAGCATACATACGCATATATTGATTGCAGATTTCTTCTCCGCTAATGACTCATAAAATCCATCAGCATAGGCACGAAGCTTCTGCTTACTTTCTTCTGTGAACTCACCATCAGCATTATTAAATTGTGATAAATCTATATCTGCCTTTATTTTCATAAGTTCTCCAAATCAGTACATATCTTAAGTGATTATATCACTATTTATGTAAACTTACCAATTTATAGCATTGCATATATCGCTTTAATGATTTCTGAAAACCTCTGCTCATAGGTATGGTATTTACAAGTCTTTTCATAGCCTGCCTTCGCTATTTTTTCTCTTGCATCATCATTGGCAAGATAATACGCACACTTATCCACAAGCTCTTCTTCTGAGGCAAACGCTTCAAGTTCCTCTCCTATATTAAAGAAGTCAGGAAGTTCGCTCTGATAATTGGTCATCAAGAAGCCTCCACATCCAAGCACATCAAACACGCGAAGTGACAGGCCTGTTTGTATTGGCCTTATTGTTATATTTAAATTGATCTTGGACTGGTTGAATATAAGAGGCATCTCAGTAAGTGTCTTGGCGCCCTGATGAACCTTAATGCTATCATCAAGCTCCGAGGTATCGCTAAATGTATACAAATCAAGCGCCCCCACCTTGGCCAGGTCATTAAGATACTGAACTCTCTCCCTATACGCAATCTCCATTCCAATAAAATTGTTGGCCATAACGTACTTTCCAGATATATTCTCTACGTATGGTCCTGCCTTTAAGTCAGGCACCTTATCGTAAAATTCCTTCATAATCCTGTCATTAAGTGCTGTCTCTATTATGTTATAGCCAAAAATCTTCATTTGACTCTGAACTATTCCATCAACATAACCACGTGCCCAATCAGACAAGCCCTCTATCTTTCTGTACGGATTCTTTTCACTATACAAAGACCCTACAAGTGATATATCTGTTGCAAATCTACTCTTATCATTAGCTGAAGCCGAGTTTATTACCTGCTGCCATCTCACTACATTGGTTGCAAGTGGCATATAAAAACAATTCTTAAGATCTTTCCCAAAATATTCGTACTGCGCCTTATCAAAAAAGAATACTCTATTCACACTATTTTTTAGCGATGGTGAAAACAGTTCCATAACTGGACTATCTACTGTCCAGCATACATACGGAACCTTATAAACCTGGCATATCTCCGATACGGCCGGAAAAAAATTAAGAGAAAATACAAATAAAAATGTATCAGTCGAAAAACGCTTTGACAAACACTCTACCACCTCACCTGGAGTGCTATTCTTGCGTTCAAGCTCCATTTTTTCCTGAACAACCTCTATACCAGCCGCCTTGAAACACTCAATTAAATCTGGTTCACATATACTTCCATATCTGTAAAATAATATTTTCAAATATATCTCCTCACTTCTTATTCCTAACTAGGAAAGACCTGCAACCCCTAACATATACGCGATTCTTTCTCTATAAGAAAATTCATTTCGAACTTTATTTTGTCCTCGCTTAGCTATTTCCCGTAAAATATCTTCATGCTTCAGGTAATAGTCAGCCTGCGCATAGGCATCCTCTATACTATCGTACATAGCTATATCTTCGCCGTTCACAAAGCATTCCGCAACTTCTGGCTGATAGTTGGAAAGTACAAAACCACCACATCCCATAATATCTAAAACTCTAAGAGGAATACCTGACTGAAGAATCTTAAGAGTAATGTTCATATTAATCTTGCTTGCTTTGAACACCTTTGGCATCTCACTCATATAGTCCACAGAACCTCGCTGCTTTATGTCAGCAAGTCCATCAATTTTATCACGGCTGTATAGACTCACATCATAATGAGCTGCAAGCAGAGCCAGTATTGATAATCTCTCTTTTCTCGTAATCTCTGCTGCCATAGCGTACGACAAAGCTTCTCTTGGGAGAACAAACTCTGTGTCTGGCTTCACCTTTTTGTATGTCTGATTAATATCATTCATAAAGGCATCCGTTAGCATCTCGTCGACCATATAATATCCATATACATGACTCTGAGCTGTACATATACCATCAATATAGCCTTTCTGATAATCCTCAAGTGGATTAATATATGCTCCTAGCATTGAGCTATAAAGATTACCCACGAAGGAGATATCCGAAGTCAGCCTGGCCTCGTCCACAGATGATAGCTTTATGCTCTCTAACCTCTTTACATTAACAGCAAGTGGCAAATGATATACATTGTCAAAACCAAGGCTCTGATACTTGTTAACCTGCATTTTATCGAATAAAAATACATAGTTTGTTGGTAGGTCAAGTGTTTCCTCTATATTAATTACGTTGAGAGGATTATCATAACTCCATGATATATATTTCATATTATTTGCATAACAAACACTAGCTACTACCGGGAAATAATTGACGCTAAACACAGCATCATAACGCCCATCTTTTATTTTCTTTCCAAGTTCACCTTCAAAGCGTTCATCACTATTCTTATTTTGTAATACATATTGATAGATATCACAGGATATGCCAGCTTCTTTGAAAGCACTAACCACATCACCTGCTGTATATGATCCCCATTCATAAAAAAGAATATTCACTTAACTTTACTCCATTCATCAATTTCAAAGCCTCTTAAATAATATTATACAATACAATCCCAAACTTCCAAAGACGCCCTTAATGATAAAGCAATAAAAAAGTTTCCATGTAAGCCACATGGAAACTTAATCATCATAAATAATACTACTTTGTCTCACCAGATTCTTTCAAACCACCTGGAGCATATTTTTTAACAGCTGCTTTCTTAATAATAGGCTCGACTATAATTATCGCAATAAGAGCCAAAACAAACTCAATTGGAAAACTTCTGACAAAACTCTTGAGCGCAACTGGAAACACCGCTTTCGCTGGAACCTTAGCAAAAAATATGGCAGAAACAAATGACATAATAAGTGATATTGCTGGTGTATATAATAAATCCGATACAAAAGCCTGCATAATTCGAAGCTCCATACCCTTGGCTCTTGTTGCCTTTCCTAATCCACCACTTATCTTATTCATGGGGATAATGAGACCAAGTCCTATGGATAGAACTGATGCAACTAGTAATGACACCAATAGAGATGGCAAAAGCATCACAACAAATGGAGGTAAATTAGCTTCTCCCGCCTTCGCTCTTGCATCCATTACACCCATTACAGATCCGACTATGGACATAACCATACTCATGGTTAAACCCATGCCAATGCCAATAAATCTTCCTATCTTCTTCTCAATCATTGGTATGACCTCCGTCGTAAGTTAACTGCGATCAATTAGCTTTAAACTCCGAAAAGTCTTCCCCCACCAAATCATACTTCATTTTATCATATATCATGAGTGATGTACATTCTAAGCCTTATTAATATTCATATGTCCGCTATGCCTGCTCCTTTTTCTTTCCTAAAATAACAATTCCTGCTATTGAACCTAAAGACATGGCTGCTCCGAGCAGCATCACTAACTTGCCTACAAATATTGTTGCCATCTGCTTTACAATAACACTATCTGGAACATACTGAGGATCCTGAAATGGAATTGATGAAACTGCAAAACGAATAAATCCCAAAAAGAAAACTATAATACCTACTATTAATAAAACAATAAACCATGTGATTTTTTTCTTCATGAGTTTTACCTCCATATAATAAATACGCATTACTAGCTATATTTTATGGAAATAACATTATAAAATACACAAATAATCTTTTGTCTTATCCATTATTTCCAAAATACGAGAGACATTGCCTCTAACATCATCATTAATTTCAAGTGAGTGATTACAGTCTTCATATACTTCGATTGGTATACCGGCTTTTTCAGATAATGACACAACTTCTTTATAATCGCCCCACGCGTCATTGGTACCAATAAAAGCTATTCCTCTTCTCGCCTTATACTGATAAGTATATTTTAATGGTGTATAAAGCACATGCTTTACTGCAGCAATATCGTGTCTATCGGCATAAGCACATGCAATGATGGTTCCTATACTCTTAGACATAAATAAAATATCATCATACTGTTTCCAATCAATATCACTAAGTTGCTCTTCTGCCTGGTTATATAACTCTTCAAAAACTGCTTTCATCGCAGTTTCATTCCCACGAATATTACTTTTATTAGATGGAGCAAAAATCAACTTGCGATACTCCTGATAGCCACATTCACATGCAACATTTAAACCGTAGTATAACAAAGGCTTATCCGCAGTATAGCCCAGTCCAGGAAAGATAATTACTAAACGTTTCATGCTTCCTCCTTAATTGTTAAATAAGACATATCAAAAACTAATTTCCTCTACAAATTCGAATTCGTTCAATTCTAAAGATAAGTATTTTTACTGTAATCTCATTTTGTAAATAAGCGCACATTTAATTACTAATATTGCAAAACAAGTCTTGCGAAAACAGTGCCAATTGGAAATTAATATATTTGTATGACTTATTTCTGTTTTATAAAATTTTAAAAACTTAGTAACTGGAAGTTACTTTTTCAATTGAGTAATATCAAAACACTACGTAGACAGTATTCTCAAATTATAGGATCAATTTTACTGAAAGTATATTTCTCCCATTTCCCATATATCATTAACTGCCATATGTTATTACCTCTCACTCTTTCATATAGTTGAGCCCTAATAGGACAATATAATCAAATTTTTATCCTATTCCACCATAAGATTGTATGAACGTATACTTCTCCATTTTCGTTGCAATAGCTTTAAGCTCATGCATCTCAGCTTTTCCACAAACAGTAAACGAATGGATATTTGAACCTTCAAACACATCAAAATTATCT
>JAZRXF010000043.1:0-6988 GCA_045600085.1 Lachnospiraceae bacterium | reverse complement strand
GATATTAATGGCAGCAATAGAGATTACTGTTCTCTAAATACTATCTCTCCAGTAGTATCGTCCATAGACTCAACGATAGCAAGAGATTCTACTCTTATACCCTTATCCCTAAGATTCTTTCCGCCTTCCTGGAAACCCTTCTCGATGGCTATACCTACACCTACAAGTGTTGCACCAGCTTCATTAATGATATTGATAAGACCTTCGCACGCACATCCATTGGCAAGGAAGTCGTCAATCACGAGAATCTTGTCATCAGGACTAAGATACTTCTTGGATACTATAACATCATAGGTCTTCTTATGAGTAAATGAAACTATAGGTGATGTATAGCAGCTACCATCAAGGTTGATAGACTGGCTCTTCTTGGCAAATACAACCGGGCAATTAAAATACTGCGCTACAACAGCTGCAATACCTATACCAGATGCCTCGATAGTGAGTATCTTATTGATACCCTGACCATCAAATAATCTCTTCCATTCCTTGCCCATCTCATTGAATAACTCAATATCCATCTGATGATTAAGGAAATTGTCAACCTTAAGAACATTACCTGGCTTAACTGTTCCGACTTTTCTTATTCTTTCCTCAAGTAGTTTCATAATCCATCTCCAATACAATTTAATTAATATATCTCTTTATTGCGCCTTCATAAGCAACAATATTATTCTCATTTTTTCTAAGTAATATTACAACGTCGCCTTTTTTTATCCGCCCATATGAATCATCCGACATAGATATTAGGCTCAGCCAATTTTCATCACCATAAAGATTAGTCTGACATATTAATATATCGCCTTGATATACATTCCCATAACAAGTATCATTTTCACTAACTATTTCAATAGTAAATTGTTCTTTAGAATCTGCGTTGCACGAATATTTTCCAATCCAGCTTTTATACTCATAGGTATTATCTGTCGCCCAAGACTTATCATCATCTCTGGTTATACATACTATTTCAGAATGTCTATTATCAACCAGTAATGGTTCTGTATATTCGCCCCAATAGGTATATATCTTATCTCCATCCATCCTAAGAGAAATAATCACCTCGTCGTGTATTTCATCAAAATATGTATTATCATCTAGAGTTTCACCGAAGATAATACTAATCCACTCATTACTACCATATACTCTACCTTTATTATTCAAATAAAAATTTTGACCACATTGATAGTAATATGCATAATAAGCATCTTCTTCCTTGCATATCTCAATCTTGTACTCCATATTCATTGGGATTTCATCACCTTTGGCATGTTCAAAGAAACTATATGACCCAATCCAATTATCAAGATTCATATCACAATTGTCATATGACAATTCAGATGCTTTACCTATCTCTTGATTATCTGATATTGTCTTATCCTGCGGTTCATACCAAAAATCTGTTGATTCATTATGTATCGCAAAATGATCAAATTCAACATGAACTTCATCATTCTGCCATTTAATATTAAAGAAAATAGACAGATCAGTAACTGGAAGAGAATCTTCCATGTTTATAAAAGGAACCACTTCTAATTTCAACGTATCAAGATTATAACGATATCGCTTATCGTAATCCACATTTCCAGTAAACGTAAACTCTTCAGCCCATTCTGGAAGTGATAGTTCTACAGATTCGATGCCACTTTTAAATAACATGCTATTATCTAGCTCGTCATATTCATAATTTATACTCGCTGTAACAAGATCATTAATATCCCCTACTGACACAACTGACCACTCATCTTCTTTATATGCAACATATAAATCATATGAAGTAATCGAGCCTGTATACTTTCGGTTAACTACAACTATCTCTTCTTTGCCATCGTTATTTAGATCCATAACTGAAGCAGATGGATTCTCTTCATACATATTATGATAATCTGCTTCTATCTTTATAATGCCCTCATCGTATAAAACACTGATAAAGTCATCATTTTCATTTTCAATGAATAAAGTTAAGTTATCTACACTATTTTCAAATAGAATAATACGATTACTAGATATCGAATCCATATCCTTCATTTCATTGCCAGATACAGATTCACGTTTTTGGCAACCACATATTATAAACACAAATACTACAAGATATAATGCCTTTCGCATATTCCATTAACCTTTAATCAATATTAATATACTTCATCGCTCTTCTCTAAAATACGATAGTCCAAGTGCAGCCGGTGGCTGGTTTTCTCTCTTATTTCGAATACTGGTAAGAACAAGAACAATAAGTGTTACCACGTATGGAATCATCTTGTACAGTTCCTTGTACTCCATATGGTCTATGCCCGATGGAATATAGAGTTAAAGGATATATAATCCACCAAAGAAGATGGATGCGAATATACCTACGCTTGGTCTCCAGATAGTGAATATTACAAGGGCTATAGCAAGCCAGCCTCTATCACCAAATGCATCGTTGGACCATACACCGCATGCGTAGTCCATTACATAATACAATCCACCAAGTCCAGCAATCATACAACCAATACAGGTTGATAAATATTTATATCTAGATACGCTGATACCTGCAGCATCAGCAGTGTTTGGATTCTCACCTACCGCTCTAAGGTGAAGACCTACTCTTGTCTTATTTAATAATACAGATGCCAATATAGCTATAATAATAGCCGCATATGCAAGAAATCCATATGAGAAGAACAGCTTTCCAACAGCACCAAGCTTATCTGCAAAAGGAAGCGATGCGCTAAAATAAGCACTTGTTCTTGAAAGAGCAATCGATGGAACATCAGCTCCTGAAAGCTTGATAAGTGAGCCTCCAAAGAAGTTACCAACTCCCACTCCAAAGGTGGTCATCGCAAGACCGGTCACATTCTGATTGGCCTTGAGTGATACTGTAAGGAAGCAATATATAAGTCCCAATATAAGAGAACCAAGGAGTGAACAAACAAGTGGAATCATAATTGCAAGAACTGGATTAAGGCTAGCACCTGCTCCGACTGACTGCTCATAGGCAAACGCACCTATAACTCCTGATATACCACCTACATACATTACACCTGGTATACCAAGGTTAAGATTACCTGATTTCTCTGTAACTATCTCTCCAGTACATCCATACATAAGAGGTATACCCTGCACAACTGCTCTAGGGATAAATGTCACTAAATCGAGCATTATTCATTACCTCCCTTCTCTTCTGCTTTCTTCTTAAAATTAAGCTTATAAGAAATAAAGAATTCGCTACCAATTATAAAGAACAGGATAATACCTGTAATGATATCTGCAAATGACTTATTAAGACCATAAGCTGTAGTAATCTCACCTGCACCTCTATCTAAGAACACGATAAGGAAGCTTGTAAATACCATGAATATTGGATTGAACTTGGCAAGCCAAGATACCATAACTGCTGTAAAGCCCTGTCCGCCAGTAATTGTAGTAGTAATAGTATGATTTATACCACCTACTAAAAGAAGTCCGGCCAGACCACAAAGTGCGCCTGATATCGCCATAGTACGTATAATAACTTTGCCAACCTTCATACCAACATATCTGGCTGTGTTCTCACTCTCACCTACAACAGTAATCTCATAACCGTGCTTCGTATATTTCAAATAAATATACATACTTCCTGTTACAATAACTGCCACAAGAATACACAATAAGTATTTTGAACCAAATACCTGTGGAAGCCATCCAATCTCACTATTCTGATTGATGATACCGATAGTACCAGAACCCTTTGGAACCTCCCATACTATTGTATAGAAAGCAACTATCTGAGTTGCTATATAGTTCATCATAAGAGTAGACAATGTTTCATTGGTATTCCACTTAGCCTTAAACAAAGCTGGGATAAGACCCCAGATAGCACCTGCTAATAAACTAGCCACTATCATGATTAATATAACAAGAAAATTATTAAGACCTCCTGAAATGCAATACTTTTCAAGAGTAATCATACAAGCTGCAGCAGCGAGGCCACCCATAAGTACCTGACCTTCACCACCTATGTTCCAAAAACGCATCTTAAATGCTGGAGTAAGTGCCAGTGATATAATAAGAAGCACCGATACGCTCTGAAGTGTAATCCATATCTTTCTAGGTGAACCTACCGCTCCCTCGATCATCGAACCATATACACTGATTGGATTAATACCTGTAGCAACAGCTGTAACAATACCACTAATAACAAGTGCAGCAACAATAGCAATTGCACGTATCATCCATGATTTATACCAAGGAAGTGTATCTCTTTTTACCACATGAAATAGTGGCTCTTTATTCTTAGTATTCACTATTTCTCCTCCTTAGCATTGTTATCTGTATTTTTTGTATCATCCGAAAGCTTTGTCATCATCATACCTATCTGATTCTTATCAGCCTTCTCGCCTTCTACTATACCGCTTACCTTACCACCACAAAGTACTAGGATTTTATCCGAAAGTTCAAGGAGTACATCAAGATCTTCGCCTACAAAGATAACTGCTACTCCCTTTTCTTTCTGCTTATTAATTAGATCATAAATAGTATATGATGAATTAATATCCAGTCCACGAACTGCATAAGCTGTAAGAAGAACTGTTGGCGCCGATGCTATCTCTCGGCCTACAAGTACCTTCTGAACGTTACCACCTGATAATCTTCGAACCGGAGTTCCGATACCTGGCGTAACTACTTCTAGATCATCAACTACCTTCTGGGCCAGTTCTCTTGGCGACTTCCTGTCAGTAAATCCAAGCTTACCATTTCTAAAAGAACGAAGCATCATATTATCAGAAAGATCCATGTTGCCAACAAGGCCCATACCAAGTCTGTCCTCTGGTACAAATGAAAGCGCTACGCCAAGGTCTGATATCTTACGAGGATCTTTACCAAGTATTGACTCTTCGCTACCATCATCATTGATATAGGATATGCTTCCTCGCTCAGCTGGCTGAAGTCCTGCTATGGCTTCAAGAAGCTCCTTCTGACCACAGCCTGATATACCAGCGATACCAAGTATCTCGCCGCTATTAGCTGTAAATGAAATATCATCGAGCTTTATAACTCCCTCTTCACTACGAACTGTAAGACCTTCGACCTTGATACGAGGCTTTGGATCCACAGGCTTTGGACGCTTGATATTAAGGGATACGCTTCTACCAACCATCATGTCAGTCATCTCCTGAGCATTGGTCTCCTTGGTCACCATATCACCTATATATTCACCCTTACGAAGAATTGCAACTCGGTCAGATATACTTTCAACCTCATGCATCTTATGAGTAATGATGATAATAGACTTACCATCCTTCTTCATATTACGAAGAACACCGAAAAGTTTTTCTGTTTCCTGAGGAGTAAGTACGGCTGTAGGCTCATCCAGGATAAGAATCTCTGCACCTCTATAAAGAACTTTAACAATCTCAACGGTCTGCTTTTCAGACACACTCATATCATATATCTTCTTACTAGGATCAACATCAAATCCATACTTATCGCATATATCCTTGATTTTCCTAGTAGCTTCTTTGATATTAAGTCCACCCTCAAGACCAAGAACAATATTCTCAGCTGCCGAAAAAACATCGATTAATTTAAAATGCTGATGAACCATACCGATTCCTAAAGAAAAAGCATCTCTAGGGCTCTTAATAACCGCTTCCTTACCATTAATTGTAATACTTCCATCATCAGGGAAATAGATTCCAGAAAGCATATTCATGAGGGTAGTCTTACCACTACCATTCTCACCGAGTAACGCAAGGATTTCACCCTTGTATATCTCAAGATTAACCTTATTATTGGCCATAACTGGTCCAAACTCCTTGGTTATATCTTTAAGAGAAACTGCAACTTCACGATTGCTCATTACTTACACCTCTAATTAGAAAAACTGTAAAAACAAAAAAATAAGACGGTGCAAGTGTTTGCACCGCCTTAATTTTAACATTATTAATATGCTTCATCAAGAAGAGATATACCATCGATACGTACATCAAAGTAAGGAGCAGATCTAAATCCATCACCTGACTCATTGAAGTATCCATCAGTAATAACCTCGTGATCTGGCTGGAACTCAGCGTCTGAATCAACGTCTGCCTGATAGCTATCAAGAGTAGCACCATTAACAGTAAATGTGTTGATATCAAATACATGAAGTGAACCTGCCTTGAACTGCTCAGAGGCAGCATCAATAGCTTCCTGAGTACCTGCAGTTGCTGCAGTACCAAGCTCTGTAAGCTGTACTGAACCAGTGGCGATTGTACCTACGTAATCTGTTGGGATAGCCTTTCCATCCATTGTGTTCTGGATTGCCATTTCAAAATATGGAGCCCAGTTAATTCTTGATGATACGATGAATGTGTTAGGACAAGCTGCTGCTGTACTACCATTGTAAGAAACATCAGGAACACCTGCTGTCTCACAAGCTGTTGGAGCACCCATTGAATCAGCATGCTGTGAAATAAGAACACAACCATTCTCAATAAGCTTATTAGCGCCTTCCTTCTCAGCTGTCTCATCATACCATGAACCTGTGAATGTTACTTCCATAGTAACTGTTGGACATACTGACTTAGCACCAAGGTAGAATGATGTATAACCAGATACAACCTCTGCGTATGTGAAAGCACCAACGTATCCCATCTTAGCTTCCTCAGCTGTGATTGTACCAGCTTCGATCATCTCGTTAAGCTTCATACCTGCAGCGATACCTGCAAGATATCTACCTTCATAAATAGAAGCAAATGCATTGTGAAAGTTATCAAGACCCTCTGTATGAGCCTTTGTACCTGTTGCGTGGCAGAACTGAACATCCTTGTACTCCTTAGCTGCCTGAATCATATAATCCTCATGACCAAATGAATCAGCGAATACAAATGTACATCCCTGATCAGCAAGTTCACATGCTGCTTCGTAGCACTCCTGACCTTCAGGAATGTTAGTCTTCATAACCATCTCTACACCAAGCTTCTCACAAGCTTCCTTAGCTCCATTGATGAAGTTAAGGTCGTATGTTGAGTTCTCATCGTGTAAGAAGATG
>JAZRXF010000042.1:0-6494 GCA_045600085.1 Lachnospiraceae bacterium | reverse complement strand
TCTATTAATGAGTTTTTCGATCATTTCTTAAGAAACGTTGAAAAGATATTATACGATGTTTTTGATTATCATATTTCAGACAATGATTTTAAATTAGTACATTATTATAATTTTTTAGATTATGAAGATGTTCATAATATGTATGTGTTCAAATATGATAATAATGGTGTTGATAATTATTTCCATTTTGATTTATCTTACAATGTTTCTACTAGAGCGTGGCGCATTAACACTTTCGATTCTACTGGCATTATTTTTAGTTATAAACAGGATTCTACACAACAAGGTATTTTAGCTACTACTGCTGAAATCAGTCTTGTGGAATGTTCTAGTTACGTTTCTAGTGAAGGTTCTGTTGCTACTAAAGTTATAGTTCCAGTCAATCTTACAAAGTCTTTTAAATCATTTTTATCTTTTGAAAGTGTTGCAATATTTGTTAATGACGAGAAACTTGTATTTTCTGAATTCTATTATTTCGAATCTGATAATACTATTAGAGCTGCTTCTGATTCTCATACTCTTGTTATTGATTTCGTTAATATGGAGTGGCTTTTATTATCAACAACACTCACATTTTCCGATAAAGTTACTATGGATGAAATCGATATTCCTTTGAGTATTTTTACTTATAATTATGACTATGAAGTAGATGTCGATAGCTATGAGTATGCTTTAGTCAATAGCAAGCTTATAGATTCTAATAGTTCTCTTCAGTTAATAGAAGGCGGTTATAGGTTTACTACTGATAATTTTTATGAAGAACCTCCAGTTATTATATTCGTAGATGATTCAAATGCTGAAATAGTTACTGGTCGTTCTATGCAGTTGCTGCAATTTCATAATGTTTTAGTTAATGATTTCTATATTCCTAATGATTTTGTATTTGTTTCAGATACTGAATATGATGCTGATGCTGTTAAACAATCTTTAGATAATTATATCGATCTTCCTTTTAGCAGTCTTGTATTTAAAAATTGGCAGTATATCGATACTGGTTATTTAAATGAGTATCTGTCTTATAACAAGCGTTATCGTGAAGTTCAATTACTCCTTCATGATATTGATGCTAGAAAGATGGAGTTTGGAATGGAATTCGTTCTTAATGGTGAAAAACGTATTACTTATTATAAATACGAAGTTGAACAGGTCCAAGATGAGTCTGGTTCTACAGGTCTTGTATTTGTTAATCCTGTTCCAATAATGAATCTTCCAGTACCTCTCCAATGGCATCCTCATGATACTGTTTTAGGTGAATCGTTTAATACTTGGGTATTAGATGAATCTATTTTACCTGAGGTTAATGTTTGGAAGATGCGTGCTCCTATATCTGGTAAAGGTTATGCTCCACGATTAAAGTTACTCTCAAAAAATGATTTTAGATTCAAAATTGAGAGTATTAATTGGGTTTATAGAATTATGAATATGAGGTGATTTTATGTCTTGGGAAAAAATCATATTAGGTGATTTTGAAGACTTCTCTCCTAGAGATAAGATTTATGCTGAGCAATGGAATATGCTTTGGAGACAGATTCGTACCGTATCTGATAATAATACCAATGGTATAGAGGAATTGTTTAGTAATGTTAATTTAATAGATAAATTAAAATTTATAGCAGGTGACATTCATCTTGCTGAAGAACCTTATTTTAATATCTCTGGTTCTTTTCCAGAGTTTACCTTTGATATGTATCTTCCTGAAGGTATCAAAGGTGATCCTGGTGACGATGGTGTCTCACCTTTAGTTACTACAGAAAGAAGCGGTAGTATTGTAACTGTTAATATTGAAGATGTTACAGGTGATCATGAATTTGAAATTTCAGATGGTGTTTCTCCAGAAGTTTCTGTATCTAGAGATTCAGTTAATAAAAAGGTTACTGTATCTGTTACAGATGCTGAAGGTACTACTACTGCTGATATATTCGATGGTGAAGATGCTTATGTCGCTGATTTAAGAAAGTGTTCTTTATTACTTGAAGCAGGAGAGACAAGTGTATCTCTTACTAATGTACAAGGTTCTTATGTATGGGGCTGGAATGCTTTTGATGTAGAAACAGGAGATTCTGTTTTAGTTGATATATCTAATGGTCAAGGTAGCGCTACATCTTTTGTTGTTGCGTCTGCTTACAGCCATGACATTGAAATAGACTGTCTTGTTTCTTATGATTCTGATTTAGATGCTGGCAATATTTTATCTGATACTAGTGATGAACTTGCTACTAAAGCTTGGGTTCAGAGTCAAGGTTATCTTACTAATCATCAAAGTTTAGCTGCTTATGCACTTAAAACTGAGTTGCCTGTTAATACCAGTGATCTTGTTAATGATTCAGGTTTTCTTACTTCTGCAGATGTTTCTGCTAAAGCCGATAAGACTTATGTTGATTCTTCTGTACAGTCTGTTAGAAATCTTATTCCTAATGTCGATTCAGCTATTAGTGGTAGTTCTACTAATCCAGTTCAGAATAAAGTTATCTATTCTCAACTTGCAGGTAAGGCTCCTATTAATCATAGTCACGCCTGGACTTCTTATACAGATCAGGTGTCTGGTAAAAATGCTAGGTGTGTTTTCGATGCTAATGTTGTATGGATTAATTCTTCTTTAAGGCTCGGTTTTATACGTGTTCTTGTTAGATTTACTCCAATAACAAATATTGCGCAAGGTACTTTAACACCTTTATTTACTATACCGTCTGCTGCTAGACCTGTAGGCAATTCGGCTTTAGCTTTGCATCGTACAGGTGCTTTGTATTTTTCAAGTTATGTAGATATAAATGGTAAAGTTTATATAGTTAACCATGAACCAATAGCTAAGAATGAAGCGCACTATATGTATATTAATGGTTTTTATATAATTTAATGGAGGTGGTTTAAATGAAATATTTAGGTGATATGTCTGATAGTCTAGATATTGCTACTGCTTCTCTTGTTGAAAATTGTATCAAAGAACCTTCTTCTGAAGGTACTTCTGGTCAATTTTTAGCTACTGATGGTGCTGGCGGTAGATTTTGGGCAGATGCTGCTGATGTGTCTTCTCCTGTTGTAATTCGTGAATATGCCACTGTAACACATGCGCAGCTTTTACAAGATTACAATGCTAATAAACTTACAATTCTTGTAGGCACTCATACTTATAATGGTGAGACTGTTTCGTTCACTCTTTACCGTGTTAAATATGACTCTTCTACTTCTATTTTTACATTTTCTGGTCATACTAGTGGTCTTTATTTGCAATTTGATGCTACTATTGGTTCAATGGCAAAGTTGTTAGGGTGCTATTATTTGCAGCCAAAACTTACTGCTGGTAACAATATAGGTATCGCAAATAACGTTATATCTGCTGATTTATCTGATTATTATACAGAAACCGAAGTAGATACGCTGCTTCTTGCAAAGCAAGATGCGTATGAACTTATTGAAGATGAAGATGGTTTTTGGATTTGTAAGAAATATGTAGACGGAACTTATGAGGCTGTGTATAAGAAAAATGATACATTTACAATTCAGACAACAGGAAATGCTGGATGGTATAGGTCTAATGCGTACAGTATTACATTACCATCTGAGCTTGATAATACAGAGGTGTTAGATGTAGATGTAAGATTAATATCTTCATATGCAGGTGTATTTGGTACACCTACGTCTATCGCAGACGATGTCATATCTTACTATTTATACGCACCTTTAGCTATTAGCGGAAGCGGTTTTATTACTGCTTCAGTTAAAGGTAAATGGGCATAGTATTTATAATAAACGGTTTAAGCTTTATCCGTAATAAAGCATTATATTATGGTTAAGATTTATACAAGCGATCTTTTATTGAGAAATGGTTCTGCTGAAGAACGTAATGAATACGAAGGCACTAATTCAGAAAGGCTCTCTTATTCTACTTCCAATCTTAAAGATTGTGACATCTGGTTCGAAACAGATACTTTTAAACTTTATTTCTGGAACGCTTCCTCTAGCGAATGGGTAACTAAGGAGTAATAATATGGATAGTAAATTCAAAAAGGTATTAGCTGCTGCCTCTAATTCTGGAGGTGGAGGAGATATCACAGTTACTCCATTAAATGTTACACAGAATGGTACATATGTGGCTCCTTCTGGTAAAGCGTATACACCAGTTAATGTTGATGTTAGTGGTGGAAGTCCAGATCTTGTCGACGTTACAATTACTGAGAATGGTGTTTATAATCACGACAGCCATGACGGTTATGATGAAGTTACTGTTAATGTACCTCAATTACCACCTACTCTTGAAGATAAGACTATTATATCTAATGGTGTTTATGAAGCATCTGAAGGTTATGATGGTTTAGGTGAAGTTACTGTTAATGTACCTCAGCCAACAGGAAATATCAACATCACATCAATGTCGCAGGTAGATGTCAGCAACTACGCAACGGCGCAGGTTGTTGATGCTGATTTAATTGCATCTAATATCAAGAAGGATGTTGATATCTTGGGAGTTGTCGGAACGTATGAAGGCGGTGGCGGCGGTGGAGGAAATTTTGCTAGTGGTGAGTTTACACCAGCAGAAAATATTACTAATGATTATATTGTAGCTACTGTAAGCGAACTTGGATTTATACCAAAAGCATTTGTGCTTGTAAGGTATATGTCTGGTGATGGGTTTATAAGTACTATACTAGGCAGCGCTTTTATTGCCAATGGGAATGCTATATATGCATTTTCGCTTTCAAAACACAGTCCTGTTAGCGGTAACTATGCAGGATACACTGGGGCGGCTATGATTCCAGCATCTAGTGGATTGGCAACAACATACGACCAAGCTTCAGGTGGTTTTGGCACAGTAATTAAAATTAGAGCCGCTAGTACTTATCAGTTGCCTGCAGGCATTACATACAAGTGGTATGCGTTAGGATAATGAGGTGTTTAAAATGAAATATGTAAAACAGATAAATAATGGTTATATCGTATCAATTGGAACAAATGGATATGGCACAGAAATCACAGAATCAGAATACAACACTATTCTTGATGCAATCCACAACAAGCCAAAGCGTGAAGGGTATGATTACAGATTGCGTGAAGATTTGACTTGGGAAGAGTATGAATTGCCTGTGATTGAAGAACCAGTAAGACACACAGTAGAATCTCTTGAAGATATGACAACAGAAGAACTGAAGGAGATTTTACAAGGAATGGGCATCAGTACAACAATGACTAAAGCTAATATGATTCGGTTAATATTGGCTATGGAAAGTGAGGTATAGATATGAGCAAGAATAAGACAATCACATCAGTATTTATCATCGGATTGATACTCATCAATGCAGTACTTCGCATCTTCGGCGTAGAGCCAGTAGACATTGATTATACTGGAGCATATGACTTTATAAGCGGAATATTTCTAATAGCATCAACCGTTTGGGCTATGTGGAAGAACCACAATTTTACGCCCGAAGCATTATCTGCACAGAAGTTGCTTGATGCATTGAAGAAAGGATATATCGATTATAAGGAAGTTGAAAGATGGTTAGAAGATAAGGAGGTTGACGATGAGTGTTAAATGTGTATGGGCATCTAATGGTGAGACGGGTCATATCCGTAATAACAAGGCAGGTGACCAGACTGGTAAAGAAGTCAAAACAGGAAACTGGTACTATTTCGGACAGAACGTTGTCCTGAGATGGAAGGACAGAGACAAGGCGAAGAAGTATGCAAAGATAATGAAGCAGATTGCAGATAGCAGCCTTGTAGGGTACGATCAGAATGGAAGGAAGACTCTCTTCAATGAGCTTAAGGCAGTCGGATGGGATGTAAGCAGACTGAAGAAGAAGGTGGAGACTGACTGCTCTGCAATGACTTCGGTGGGCGTCAATGCTGTTGGCGTTAAAGTAAGTAGAGATATTTATACTGGTAATATGGTTAACGCTCTTATGAATACTGGAGAGTTCACAAAACTTACTGGATCGAAGTATCTCAATAGTTCTAATTATAATAGAATAGGGGATATTATTATTAATGAGAATAAGCATGTTATAACTTGTCTTGAAGATGGACCTAAAGCTTATAACACTACTTATACTTATGAAGTCGGTAAGACGTACACTCTTCAGACTAACATGAATGTTCGTGAAGGAGTATCTTTAAGCAGTTCTAGGAAGTTACGTAAAGATTTAACTGCTGATGGTAAGAAGCACGCTAAGAATACAACTTATGCTGTTTTACTTAAAGGTACTAAAGTTACTGTACGTGAAGTAAAGAAGTTATCAAGCGGTATTATTAGAGTTAGAATTCCTTCTGGTTGGATATCCGCTAAGGGTGTTAATAAAGTTTATTTAAAGTAGGAGGCTGTCTATGTCCTATAGTATGACTTTAATTTTAGAATTTATTGCAGGAGTTGGAGTTGTAGGCGGTGCCTGTTATAAGTGGGTGTTTCTTCCTATAAAGACAATTCTTGCTAAATTAGATGAGTTTAAAACTTTAGAAACTAAAGTTGATAAAATCGACGAGGATAATAAGGTTACGATGCG
>JAZRXF010000041.1:0-10012 GCA_045600085.1 Lachnospiraceae bacterium | reverse complement strand
CCTGAGCAAATGCCTTAGCGATGCCCTGGCCCATAGTACCTGCACCAATTACTCCAACCTTCATTGTGTTTTCCTCCTAAATTATATTTAAATTTTTTTATTTCTTTACCTCATAAAATCCACCTGTTTCACAGGTGTCGTAGCTTCGCAACTTTTGATTTTATTTCGTGTACGTTCGGTTGAAAACAAATAACGACTTCGTCGTTGCTTGTTTTCATTCCTCACTACATATTCTTAAATGGAACAACCTTAAGCTTCTTCTCTTTGTCCTTCTCAAGGAAGTTGCCCATACCAGCCTTCTGATCTTCTGTCTCGAAGCAGTCACCAAAGAGCTTCTCTTCGATAACGATTGCCTGATCCATATCTACCTGAAGACCTTCGTTGATTGCCTTCTTGCAGTTACGAACTGCGATAGGAGCCTGCTGTGCAATACCAGCTGCCATCTTGTTTGCTGCTGCCATAAGAGCATCCTTAGCTGAAACAACTACTTCACCAGCTTCATTAACCTCAGCTGAGATAACCTGGTTAACAAGACCGATTCTGTAAGCCTCTGCAGCCTTAATATTTCTGGCTGTGTAGATAAGCTGCTTAGCCATACCAGGACTAACAAGTCTGGCAAGTCTCTGTGTACCACCGAAACCTGGTGTAATACCAAGACCAACCTCTGGCTGACCAAATACTGCATTATCAGAACAGATTCTGATATCACAGCTCATAGAAATCTCACATCCACCACCAAGTGCAAAGCCATTAACAGCTGCGATAACTGGGATTGGGAATGTCTCGAGCTTTCTGAATACGTCGTTACCCTTCTTACCAAATGCCTCACCCTCAGCCTTTGTAAGAGTGCTCATCTCACCTATATCAGCACCAGCAACGAAAGACTTCTCACCAGCACCTGTTAAGATAAGACATCTAACAGTATTAAGATCAACGCTATCAAGTGTCTGATTCAACTCATCAAGTACCTGAGAATTTAAAGCATTTAATGCCTTCTCACGATTGATTGTAATAGTACCTACAGCACCATTTACTTCATAAAGAATAAAATCCATGTTTGTTCTCCTTAATGTGTTTTTATCTGCCTTAATTATGATTTATTAAAAGCAGAAAAAGCACCGGGCCATCCGCTACCAAAATAGCGGATGACGGTGCATGATTTCTAAAAAATTAGTTCATCTCTACGATAGTAGCACAACCCATACCACCACCGATACAAAGTGTTGCAAGGCCCTTCTTAGCGCCTGCCTTCTTCATCTCGTGAAGAAGTGTTACTAAGATACGAGCACCTGAAGCTCCAACTGGATGTCCAAGTGCGATAGCACCACCGTTAGGGTTAAGCTGCTTATCAACGTCGATACCAAGATCACGTCCAACAGCGATTGACTGAGCTGCAAATGCCTCATTAGCCTCGATGATATCGAAGTCTGAAATCTGATATCCAGCCTTAGCCATAACCTTCTGAGTTGCTGGAACAGGACCGATACCCATAACCTCTGGACGGCATCCTGCAAGTGCACCTGCAACAAATGTAGCAAGTGGCTTAACACCAAGCTCAGCTGCCTTCTCTTCGCTCATAAGAACGAGAGCTGCTGCACCATCGTTAATACCTGAAGCGTTACCAGCTGTAACGAATCCATCAGCATTGATTGGACGAAGCTTAGCAAGAGCTTCAATTGTAGAACCTGGTCTTGGACCTTCATCAACCTTGAACTCAACCATCTCTTTTTTCTTCTTAACCATTACTGGTACGATTTCTTCTTCAAATGCGCCTGTAGCTAAAGCCTTCTCAGCCTTCTGCTGTGACTTAAGTGCGAACTCATCAAGATCCTCTCTTGTGATTCCCCACTCTCTACAAATATTATCTGCAGTTGTGATCATATGGTAATCATTGAATGCATCCCAAAGAGCATCATTAACCATTGTATCAACAAGCTTACCATTGTTCATTCTGTAACCGAATCTAGCATTCATTGCTGCGTAAGGAGCCATAGACATATTCTCCATACCACCTGCTACTACAACGTCAGCATCACCAGCCATAATCATCTGTGCTGCCTGATTAACACAGTTAAGACCTGAACCACATACAACGTTCATTGTAACTGCAGGTACTTCAATTGGAAGACCAGCCTTAATTGTTGCCTGACGAGCTACGTTCTGTCCAAGACCTGCCTGAATAACGCATCCCATATATACTTGATCTACAGCTGCAGGATCAATACCTGCTCTCTTAACTGCTTCCTTAATAACGATTGCACCAAGTTCTGCTGCTGGTGTTGTGGAAAGTGATCCACCCATTGTACCGATTGCTGTACGACAAGCACTAGCAATAACTACTTTTTTTGCCATAGAATTATCCTCCAATAAATTTTTATATGAAGTAGGCATAAAAATCCTACTATCGACCGCTTATAATTTTATCATAGAGGTAGTGTAAATGCAAACACAAAAAACGCCTGAAATGCCCATAAAAAAAGGATGTGCAAGCACATCCTTTTATGTAAACCATATTATTTACTGGTCTGAAACTTTATCCTAGTATTCAGGCTCGATAAGACCGTAGGTATTGCCCTTTCTCTTGTATACTACACACATCTGATCTGTCTCAGCGTTGTTGAATACGTAGAAGTTGTGGCCAAGGAGTTCCATCTGAACACATGCATCTTCTGGATACATAGGCTTAATATCAAATCTCTTGGAACGGATGATCTTGATTTCTTCCTCATCCATATAATCCTTCTCAACATACTCCTGCTTGAAGTACATTGCTGCGTCCTGCTCCTTGTCGATTAATTTCTTCTTATACTTCTTGAGCTGTCTCTCGATAATCTCCTCAACGAGATCAATTGAAACATAAAGATCATTGCTAACCTGCTCTGAACGAATGATACTACCCTTTACTGGAATAGTAACCTCGATTTTCTGTCTATCCTTTTCAACACTGAGTGTTACATGCACCTCAGTATCAGGATTAAAGTACTTCTCAAGCTTGCCAATCTTCTCCTCTACATGAGCCTTAAGACCATCTGTAACCTCAATATTTTTACCCACAATAACAAATTTCATATGCATCATCCCTTCCGTATACGTATTGTGACAAGAGTCTTTCCCCTCCTGCTAGATTGAATTATAACACATTTTTATATTATGTGCAAATTATACAAAAGATTTTATAAAAATATCTTCCAGAATGTATGACCTTTACAATTTCTGTATGCTTTCTACAGCATTTGCCCCATCGGCTACCGCGGTAACTATCTGTCTAAGAGGCTTGCGTCTTGCATCGCCAGCCACAAATATTCCTGGCACGTTAGTTCTGCAGTCTTCACCAGCAATGATATATCCCTGGGCGTCCATGTCAATTAAGCCCCTGAACATCTCTGTAACTGGATTAATGCCTACAGCTATAAATAAGCCTTCTACTTCAAGCTGCCTTGTTTCATCTGTTTTATTATTCTTAATCACAAGGCCACTAAGCTCATCCTCGCCAATAAGCTCAGACACATTGGAATCCCATATTATCTCCACATTGTCTTTGGCCAGAAGCTCCTTCTGAAGAAGGTCAGCTGCTCGAAGCTCATTACGTCTGTGCACAAGATAAACCTTGTTACATGTTCTTGATAAGAAAATGGCATCCTCAACTGCAACATCGCCGCCACCTACTACAGCAACATCGGCACCCTTGTAAAATGCGCCATCACATGTGGCGCAGTAGCTAACGCCCATACCGGTAAGTTCTTCTTCCATAGGAATACCAAGCTTCGCATGGGACGCACCCGATGCGATAATGACATTTCTCGCCTCGTACTCGCCAGCATTAGTGCTTACCTTTTTGATATCTCCATCTATGGATACACCTGTTACTCTGGCACTTGTAATAACAGCACCAAGAGCCATTGCATGTTCCTTCATCCTGGTGCCAAGCTCCATACCACTAACACCCTTGAGACCTGGATAATTGTCCACTTCGTAGGTAGAAAGTATCTGTCCACCTGCACCTGCGCACTCGATTGTGAGAGCCTCTAATCCTGCTCTCTTGGCATATATAGAAGCTGTAAGACCTGCCGGTCCTGCACCGATTATTATGACGTCGTACATACACTTACTCCATTCATTTCATATGTTACATCGTATTTATGGTATAATTATCTAAATACTAAAATAATCTTACATTAGATAATATTTTCATACAATAAAAAATTATGAGGAAAATTGATATGTCCAATAAGACAGCCTTAATAACAGGTGCATCAAGAGGAATAGGTCGTGCTATCGCACGCAGGCTTGCCGAAAGGGGCTATAATCTCGAGCTTGTATGCCGTAATAATATCGATATATTAAATGACTTTTCCAGCGAATTAATTGAGAAGTACGGCGTAACATGCCATACTTATGCTGGAAATATTGGCGACTACGAATTTGTCACAGAGTTATTTAATCATATTGATAAGCTTGACGTACTCGTTAATAACGCAGGTATATCCTACTTTGGATTAATCACTGATATGACCCCTGATGAGTGGAAAAACATAATGAGCATTAACCTCGACAGCGTATTCTACATGAGTAAGCACGCCGCAAAGCTAATGCTCCAAAATCACAGTGGACATATCATCAATATATCTTCAGTATGGGGTAACGTAGGCGCATCACTTGAGTCCGCATACTCAGCCAGCAAGGGAGCTGTCAATTCATTTACTAAAGCTATGGCCAAGGAGCTTGCTCCAAGCGGTATAAGCGTAAATGCAATCGCCTGTGGAATAATTGATACTGACATGAACGGACACTTGTCGCCAGATGAGCTTCAGGCTGTTGTCGATGAAATACCCGCCGACAGAATGGGTACCCCAGATGAAATCGGGCAGATGGTACTGTCTGTTATCGATGCCCCAGGCTACATGACAGGACAAATAATCACAGTTGATGGGGGATGGACGTAGGCCCTTATCCGGAAACCATATCCAGGAATCACTTCAAATTGCTATTGCCATAATACTCTCAATCCTGTATCCTGTAAAATATAAAGGGATTGTTTCATCTTTCAATCTTTCTCTCGCAAGAGTCTCGTTAGAATCTTGCAACATTTCGATTATCAGGTATTCTCCTGATTATCCTAATAAAAAACCAAATTAATTAAGACGGGTCATCTATCCGTTTTTGATTTTATTGTGCTATAAAGCACAATCTTTTTTTGCGTGCAAAATCGAATCATTATTTATTAAAAAGGAGGACACTATATGTGCGATACAACAGAAAAAATATGGGACGAAATGATTAAAGCTATAACTGAGCGCATGCCCTATCAGTTACTTCCTCTTATCGAAGAAGTGTTCAAGAAGAATTATCCAATTGGAACAACTGTAAAACTTCTAGCGACAGAACATATCGTCCCGCAACTAGAAAAAAATCATTCTAGTTCAAGAACAATACTATCGGATATCACCATCTTAGTTGGTGACAAAGATATATATCATCTTGAATGCCAGATGACAAATGACAATGAAATGATTCTTCGGATGTATGAATATGATTTTCATATTGCGTTGTCACATGGAAGAATCATCGGCGAAGATGGTTCTATCACCTTACAATTTCCTCATTCTGTCGTCATGTACCCCGGAACAAATAAAAAAATACCAGATGAATTATCTTGCAATGTTATAATGCCTGATAATTCCACTCACACATTTAAAGTTCCGACAATTAAAGTACAGAATTACTCCCTAGACGACATTCGTAAGAAACATCTTACAGTATTCATCCCATTTACGTTGCTTCGTTTCCGGCCAAGGCTCACATCAAAAACAAATCCCATAAAGGAAAACGAATTGACAGAATTTGTGAGCCAACTTATATTAATATTAGAGGAAGAAGTAAAGGCTGGAAACCTTACACCTACAGGTGCAAGAGAGTATTCCGAAGCCATCAATAATGCTGCAAGAAGAATCTTTGCAAAGCATTTAATCCAGCAAGAGGAGGTGCTCGGTGTGACTAAATCTAAGATGATATTTATGACTGAGAAAATAGAAATACTAGAAGCCAAGGTTGCTGAGAAAGATGAAACAATTGCCAAGAAGGATGAAGCTCTTGCCGAGAAGGATGAAGCTCTTGCCGAGAAAGATGAAGCTCTTGCTGAGAAAGATGAAGCAATCGCTGAGAAAGATGCTGAAATAGCAAGGCTGAAAGAATTACTGAAGGCGTAAAAATAATAATCAAAATAAAAGCGTATGGTTAACTTTATTGACCATACGCTTTTTTATTTTCTAAATATAAATCCAAGATACCAACTACTGAATCGACTCAAGTGCCTGCTTGATATCGTTAATAAGATCTTCCTTGTCCTCAAGACCACATGAAAGACGAATAAGACCTGCTGGTACGCCTGCCTCGACAAGCTGCTCATCAGTAAGCTGGCGATGAGTAGATGTTGCAGGGTTAAGACAACAGCTTCTAGCGTCAGCTACATGTGTCTCTATTGCAAATACCTTAAGAGCCTTCATAAACTTCTCAGCTGCTGGTCTGCCGCCCTTAAGCTCGCAGGATACTACGCCGCATCCACCATTGGGAAGATACTTCTGTGCTCTCTCATAATATTTATTGGACTTAAGTCCTGAATAATTAACTGTCTCAACAAGTGGATGAGCCTCTAAGAACTCCGCTACTTCCTGGCCGTTCTCAACGTGTCTTGGCATTCTTACATGAAGTGACTCAAGACCCATATTTACATAGAATGCATTCTGTGGTGACTGAATACATCCAAGGTCTCTCATAAGCTGTGTAGTACACTTAGTAATGAAAGCGCCTTCCTTGCCAAATCTCTCAGCATATGTAACTCCGTGATATGAATCATCAGGAGTACAAAGTCCTGGATACTTATCAGCATATGCCATCCAATCAAAATTACCACTGTCAACAATGGCACCACCAACGCTTACGCCGTGGCCATCGATGTACTTGGTTGTAGAATGTGTAACAATATCAGCCCCCCACTCGAAAGGTCTGCAGTTAATAGGTGTTGGGAATGTATTATCAATAACAAGCGGAACACCGTGCTTGTGAGCCACCTTGGCAAAAAGCTCTATATCAAGAACTGTAAGGGCTGGATTGGCAATGGTCTCACCAAACATAGCTCTTGTCTTATCATTAAATGCTGCGTCAAGCTCTTCTTCAGTACTGTCTGGAGATACGAATGTAACGCTGATACCCATCTTGGCCATAGTTACTGCTATAAGGTTAAATGTACCACCATAGATTGATGAAGAAGCAACGATATGTCCACCATTCTCACAAAGATTGAATAATGCGAAGAAGTTGGCTGCCTGGCCAGATGAAGTAAGCATAGCCGCTGTGCCGCCTTCAAGCTCAGCAAGCTTGGCTGCTACATAGTCATTGGTAGGGTTCTGAAGTCTGGTATAGAAGTAACCACTTGCCTCAAGATCAAAGAGCTTACCCATATCCTCGCTTGTATTATATTTAAAGGTTGTGGACTGAACGATAGGTATCTGACGAGGTTCGCCATTACCTGGAACATATCCACCCTGAATACATTTTGTATTAATCTTGCTCATTAGTAAAAACCACCTTTCATAAGCTAACAATACTACTTTACCTTAATGACTATGAAAATACAATGAGAAATTAGTGCGAAAATATGTATTTATTGCAACCATTTATTTACAATGAATGCACTCGTTTGCTTGCACATAAGTATATAGATAGTGTATATTTCTTAGAGTATGTCTTTATAAATGGCATATATAAGCAGAGTAAATTTTGCAGTAATAAATATATTATTTACTAGTAACAAACAAATCACATACTAGTAAAAAGCTATCAAGAAAGGTTATAAAAATGATTTTAGAGGTTTCAAATCTTAGTCACGGCTTCGGCGACAGAGCTATCTTTGACAATGTATCATTCAGACTTCTTAAGGGTGAGCATATCGGACTTGTTGGTGCTAACGGCGAAGGTAAGTCTACATTCATGAATATCGTAACCGGCTCACTTCAGCCAGATGAAGGTAAGGTAACATGGGCAAAAAATATAAAGGTTGGTTATCTTGATCAGCATACAGTTCTCGAAAAGGGACTTACAATTGGCGATGTTCTTCGCAGCGCTTTCGAAAGATTATTTGCCATGGAGCAGCGTATCAATGAGATATGCGATGAGATGGGCAATGTCACTGATGACGACAAAATGAATGAACTTCTTGAGGAGATGGGAACACTACAGGATTTTCTTGATTCTCATGACTTTTATATAATCGATGCCAAGGTTGAAGAGGTCGCAAGAGCATTTGACCTCTTACCACTTGGTCTTGATAAGGACGTAACTGAACTTAGTGGTGGCCAGAGAACCAAGGTACTCCTAGCCAAGCTTCTTCTTGAGAAGCCTGAAATCCTTCTTCTTGACGAACCTACTAACTATTTGGATGCTCATCATATTGAATGGTTAAAGAGATACCTGATTGATTATGAAAATGCCTTCATATTAATTTCGCACGATATACCATTCCTCAACTCAGTAGTAAATATTATTTACCACATGGAAAACTGTGCACTCGACAGATATGTTGGTAACTATGATAAGTTCCAGGAAGTATACGAGGTTAAGAAGGGACAGCTTGAAGCAGCATATAAAAAGCAGCAGCAGGAAATCAGCGAACTCAAAGACTTCGTTGCCAGAAATAAGGCCAGAGTTGCTACTAGAAACATGGCTATGTCTCGTCAGAAGAAACTGGATAAGATGGATGTCATAGAACTTGCTGCTGAAAAGCCAAAGCCTGAGTTCCACTTCAAGGAGGCCAGAACTCCTGGAAGAATAATATTCGAAACCAGCGATCTTGTTATCGGATATGATAAAAGTGCCCCTCTGTCAAAGCCTATCGGACTTCGTATGGAACGAGGTGAAAAGATTGCGATTGTCGGAACTAATGGTATCGGTAAGACCACATTCCTTAAGAGCGTACTTGGACTTATACCAGCCCTTGAAGGAAAGGCCACTCTCGGTGATTATTTATATACAGGATATTTCGAACAGGAGGTTAAGCCAAGCGAGAACTCTTGTATCGAAGAGATATGGGAAACATTCCCAGGCTTTAGCCAGTACGAGGTAAGAAGTGCTCTTGCAAAATGTGGACTTACAACCAAGCACATCGAAAGTAAGGTTAAGGTACTCTCCGGAGGTGAGCAGGCCAAGGTAAGACTTTGTAAGCTTATTAATAGTGAGACCAATGTACTCCTTCTCGACGAGCCTACCAACCACCTGGACGTGGATGCCAAGGATGAACTTAAGCGTGCACTCAAAGAGTACAAAGGCTCAATCCTTCTTGTATGCCACGAGCCTGACTTCTACGACGGATTAGTCGACAAGGTATGGAACCTTGAAGAGTATTCAAAATTAAGCTAGCCAGATTAATGACCATATGCAAAAAGCACACTGTATTAACGCTGCGATTCGCTTCGCTAAGAATCAATGCATTAATACAGTGTGCTTTTTATATTTCTCTATGATTACATTGCTTGTTATTTTACAAATCACTATCTTCCTTAGCCTTCTCTTTTTTATTAAGAGCTATGCCATAAATAATAAATGCAATTCCAACTACTACAATGAGTGCAAGAGAAGCTGTGATCGCCACAGTTGGTACTGTATGAGAGGATACGCCTACAGACTCTTCTGTATCTTCATCCTCGTCTTCTTCCTCTTCCTCATCTATTTCTTCATCTTCTTCCTCTCCCCATACATCATCAGGAATGTCTACATCATAAAGTTCTGAAATACTAATAGTCATCTCCAAAAAACCTCCTAGCATTATGGCTTAAACATATATATCATATAAAGAAAAACAGAGCAAACATCGCTTTAGCAATGCCGCCCCGCAAAAGTTCAACTTTTTCCATGTGCATAAATTCTACTAATCTTTAAACCAACTGTCAACTACTAATTTTATAAAATCCAAAGAACCTTTTATTGTAGAATTCTTATTATAATAATCGTAATTTTTATC
>JAZRXF010000040.1:0-2542 GCA_045600085.1 Lachnospiraceae bacterium | reverse complement strand
CTATACGTACTGTCAGCTATGGTGGCTGAAAAGGCCGAAGCGATGGAGGAGAATATAAGAGTAATTGAGAAACTTGATTATATATTTTCCAAGGGAAAGTTAAGTCTGGAACTTGATTGTGTGGAGCCGCAAATTAATCTTGAAAGAATAATAGCGCTTGAAGATGCAAGACACCCGCTGATGGATAAGAATATTAATGTACCGCTTCAATTTGAACTAGGGCGAGACAATAGAGGAATAGTTATTACTGGACCGAATACTGGTGGCAAGACAGTTGCAATAAAAACAGTTATGCTTAATTGTGTTATGGCGCAGTGCGGACTCCATGTAACCTGCAAAAAAGCTAATATATGTATGAATACCAGATATCTATGTGATATTGGTGATGGTCAGGACATATCAGAGAACCTGTCGACATTTTCTGCGCACATTAAGAATGTACTTAGCATACTGAGTATTGTTGATAAGGAGAGCTTTGTAATAATGGACGAGCTTGGTTCAGGAACTGACCCTGCAGAGGGTATGGGGATCGCTATAGCTATACTTGAAGAACTTCGAAAAAGCGAAGCTAACTTTCTGGTTACTACTCATTATCCAGAGGTTAAGGAATATGCGACAAGGTCAGAAGAGATCATAAATGCAAGAATGACCTTCGATAAAAAAACGCTTAGGCCAACATATCAAATGATAATAGGTGAAGCAGGTGAAAGCTGTGCTTTTTACATCGCTGATAGACTTGGAATGCCAGCAGGTATGCTTAAAGTTGCTGCAGAAGCAGCCTATGGGAAAAATGTATCAAAGAATTACAGGTTTAGTAATGACGAAATACAAAGGACAGATAACCGTAAATTATCTAAATATAGACAGAGCCACATAGATACGAAACTTAAAGAGGCATATTCTATAGGTGATAGCGTTATGATATATCCTGATAAGAAAATCGGTATAGTATGTGAAAAAGTTAATGATAAGGGTGTACTAAGAGTTCAGGTAGCGGATAGAAAGATATGGATTAATCATAAAAGAGTTAAGCTATACATAAAGGCCGAGGAATTGTATCCAGAGGATTACGATTTTTCTATAATATTCGATTCAGCTGAAGACAGAAAGAAAAGACATGATATGTCAAGAAAGTACACAGAAGATATAATAGAAAGTGATGGTGAATAAGGATGAAGAATGAAAATATTGATATAAATATTAGAAAAGAAAATAAACAAGATTACAGCAAAGTTGAGGAAATGGTCAGGAGATCTTTTTATAACCAGTATCGCCCTGGGTGTGATGAACATTTAATGGTACACACTATGCGTAATCATCCAGCATTTTTACCAGAGTACAGCCGTATTGCCACAGTAGATGGAAAAGTGGCGGGGTTAATCAATTATTTTATGTCTAAAATAGTTGTGGGAGACAAAGAAATATCAGTTCCTTCATTTGGGCCGCTTTGTGTAGATCAAAAGTACAAGAATAAAGGTATAGGTGGAAAATTAATTCATGAAACTCTTGCTTTAGTAAAAGAAGCTGGGGAGCCTGGAGTTATTATTTTTGGTGAACCAGAATATTATCCAAAACATGGTTTTTTGAGAGCAGGTGAACTTGGACTGACTGATGCTAATGGTAATGTGTTTGATGCATTTATGGCCATAGAATTAATACCAGGAGCGCTAAGCATACCGGGAGGAAAGTTTATGGAGCCAGAGGATTTATGCTCTTTTAGTGACGAGGCCGTTGAAGAGTTTGATAAAAAGTTTAACAAAAAACTACCACTCATTCATAAGGCAATCAGACCATGCCAATGGACTTATGAGAATCCAACGGATGAGAAAAATGGTTATCATATGATGTATGCTTTACATGCTCCAAGAGATTTTGAAGAAGTGTATCGTCAGTACGCTATTGAATGGGCTGATGTTGACCAGGATATTAATCCTGACGATTATATTGAGATGATTGAGGAAATATTAAGTGATGTGAATAAGACCGCATATGTTATATATGCCTGTGATAAAGCGGTAGGCATATTTGTATGCAGCGTCCCAGATTTTGAGACAGGAAAAGGCGATGCGGAATCAATTATCGAAGCAATATATATTCTTCCAAAGTTCAGAGGGCGTGGCATAGCCAGGGATGTTATTTCAAGGTTTATAAAACAGCAGAAGGCTAATGTGGGATTTTATATGTTTGAAAATAGTAGGGCCAAGACTTATTTCGAAAAAGTATTGGATGAACAAGGAATGAGGTATGATATTTACAGAGCATATGACGACGTTAATTTTTACCTGGTAATAGTTTAAAGGTGATTAAAAGCATCATGTGAATATTTTATCAGTTTATGCTATGCTTTGTAGTAAGAAATATATGGAGTATTAGTTATGAGTTTGGAAAACATAAAAGCATTTATATTTGATTTGGATGGAACACTTATTGATACTGAGAAAATATACAGACAGGTGTGGCCACAGGCCATGAAGTCCCTGGGTTATGAGTACACAGATGTACAGTATTTATCCATGCGTTCTCTTGGAAGACCATTTGCTCC
>JAZRXF010000039.1:0-7817 GCA_045600085.1 Lachnospiraceae bacterium | reverse complement strand
CTTGCAAAGGGTGAGAAACTCGGTGCTTTCGGACTTACAGAGCCGGGTGCAGGTACAGACGCTCAGGGTCAGCAGACAAAGGCTGTTCTTGACGGAGATGAGTGGGTTCTTAACGGATCAAAATGCTTTATCACTAACGGTAAAGAAGCAGACGTTTATGTAATCTTCGCAGTTACGGGAAAGATTGAAAAACGTGGCAAATTCATGAAGGAAATCTCAGCTTTCATCGTTGAGAAGGGAACACCAGGATTCACATTCGGTACAAAAGAGAACAAGATGGGTATTTGCGCATCTTCAACATATGAGCTTATCTTTACAGATTGCCGTATCCCTAAGGAGAACTTACTTGGTAAGCAGGGTACAGGTTTCAAGATTGCTATGCATACTCTTGATGGTGGTCGTATCGGTATCGCTGCTCAGGCTCTTGGTATCGCAGAGGGAGCTCTTGAGACAACAATCCAGTACGTTAAGGAAAGAAAGCAGTTCGGTAGAACAATCGCTCAGCAGCAGAATACACAGTTCGTTCTTGCTGATCTTGCTACTAAGGTTGAGGCAGCTCAGCTCCTCGTATACAAGGCAGCTATGAAGAAGGCTGAGTATCAGGCTAATCCTAAGGTATCTTACTCTGTAGAAGCAGCTATGGCTAAGTTATACGCAGCAGAAGTAGCTATGGAAGTAACAACAAAGTGTGTACAGTTACACGGTGGTTACGGTTACATCAAGGAGTACGATGTAGAGCGTATGATGCGTGATGCTAAGATCACAGAGATTTACGAAGGAACTTCAGAAGTTCAGAGAATGGTCATCTCCGCGAATATACTCGCGTAAGAGGCAGACTCATAGACTTTACGAATAAGAATATTATGCTTGCATAATATTCTGATGAGAAAAGACTATGTGTTGCGTTTCGGACCGAAACGCGACCGAGAAAATCAAGGATTTTCGAGGTCTGACTCATCTTTCATTAATATAAAAAGGAGATAAACAAATGAAAATAGTTGTTTGTATTAAGCAGGTTCCTGATACAAAGGGTGGCGTTAAGTTCAATCCAGACGGAACTCTTGACAGAGGCGCTATGCTCGCTATCATGAATCCAGATGATAAGGCTGGTCTTGAGGCAGCTCTTAAGATTAAGGATGCAGATCCTACAAACGTAGAAGTAACAGTATTAACAATGGGTCTTCCAAAGGCTGCAGATGTTCTTCGTGAAGCAATCGCTATGGGTGCTGACAAGGGTATCCTTGTAACAGATAGAGTTCTTGGTGGTGCTGATACTTGGGCTACATCAACAACAATCGCTGGTGCACTTAGAAACATCGATTACGATCTTATCATCACAGGTCGTCAGGCTATCGATGGTGATACAGCTCAGGTTGGTCCTCAGATCGCTGAGCACCTTGGAATCCCTGTAATTTCTTACGCTCAGGATATCAAGGTTGAAGGTAACAAGGTAACAGTTCAGCGTCAGTATGATGATAGATATCATGTACTTGAGGCTCAGCTTCCATGTCTCGTAACAGCTCTTTCAGAGCTTGGTGAGGCTAGATATATGACTCCAGGTGGAATCTTCGATGCATGTAAGGCAGAGATTACTACATGGGGTAGAGCAGATCTTAAGGATGTTGAAGATAACAACCTTGGTCTTATGGGTTCTCCTACAAAGATTGCTAAGGCATCTGACAAGGTACGTAAGGGTGCAGGTGAGAAGGTTACTCCTGATTCACCAGAAGAAGCAGTTGCATACATCGTAGGCAAGTTAACAGAGAAGCATGTTATTTAATTCTGGTAAAGGAGAATGGTGAATAAATATGGATATGAATCGTGATATTATCGAGCAGTACAAGGGTGTATATGTATTTGCTCAGCAGGTAGATAATAAAGTTAATGGTATTGCCTTCGAATTACTTGGTAAGGCAAAAGAATTAGCAGCTCCTTTAAATGCACAGGTTACAGCAGTACTCATCGGTTCTGATGTTAAGGGACTTGTAGATGAGCTCGCAGCTTATGGTGCAGACAGAGTTATCGTAGTAGATGATCCTGAATTAAAGGAATACAGAACAGAGCCATATGCTCACGCATTAGCATCTGTTATCAATGAGTACAAGCCAGAGATCGTTTTAGTTGGTGCTACAGCTATCGGTCGTGATCTTGGCCCTACAGTTTCAGCCAGAGTAGCTACAGGTCTTACAGCTGACTGTACAGTACTTGAGATTGGTGACTTCCCACTCGTTCCAATTCCTGGTAAGGAGTCAGAGCAGTTACACAATCAGTTATTAATGACAAGACCAGCTTTCGGTGGTAACACAATCGCTACTATCGCTTGTCCTAACAACCGTCCACAGATGGCAACAGTTCGTCCTGGTGTTATGCAGAAGCTTGAGCCAGTTGCTGGTGCTAAGGCAGAGGTTATCGAGTACAATCCTGGATTTACTCCTGATAACAAGTATGTAACAATCAAGGAAGTTGTTAAGGCTGTTTCTGATATCAAGGATATCATGGAAGCTAAGATCCTCGTATCTGGTGGTCGTGGTGTTGGTTCTGCTGAGAACTTCAAGATGCTTGAGGACCTTGCAGAGGTACTTGGTGGTCAGGTATCATGCTCACGTGCCGTTGTAGATTCAGGCTGGAAGCCAAAGGATCTTCAGGTAGGTCAGACAGGTAAGACAGTTCGTCCTAACGTATACTTCGCAATCGGTATCTCAGGTGCTATCCAGCACGTAGCTGGTATGGAAGAGTCTGACATCATCGTTGCAATCAACAAGGACGAGGATGCTCCAATCTTCGACGTAGCTGATTACGGTGTAGTTGGTGATCTTAACAAGATCGTTCCACAGCTTACAGAAGCTATCAAGGCAGCACTTGCTGCAAAATAATTTGACTTAATCTACTGAGATAGATTTTGGTTGATAACGAATGGCTACATACTTTGGTATGTAGCCATTATTTATTTATCGTTCTGGCACATGTGACATTTTTTGCAGACCCTTTTTGAGCTTGGCGATACATAAAGTCTCATGAATTGTAACATTCTTTGCAGACCCTTTTTGAGCGTCAGCACTTAGCGAGCATCTCATGCGAGCTTAGTACTGCTACGCTCAAAACGGAGTGGGAACGCGTCTGCAAAGAATGTCACAATTTATGAGACGTATATATTAGTAATGGTCAAACAATCATATTTACTACTTTTTCTTTAAATTTAGTCGAAGTAGGTATATAATATTGGAGTATGTGTATAAATGGGGATAGTATGCCCCAAAGTTAGGAGAATATAAATGAAAAAGCTAAATGTTATATGTTTATTAGCCTTATCATTATGCCTTTTTGGATGTGGTAAGGAAGTTGCACCAGAAACACCTATAGTAGTTGAGGGTGAAGCTGGTCAGACAGCAGGCGACGGAGTAGAAGTAGTTGATCTTGATGATTTTGGTACAGCAGATACAGAGGAAACTACAGCTCCAGAAGAGGAAGAAGAGGAAGTTCGCGAAGGTATGTATAGAAGCGAGCTTACTAATAGATGGATTGAAGATGATTATCGTGATCAGAGACCTATCGCTGTTATGGTTGATAATGAGTCAACAGCTCTTCCACACTACGGTATTAATAGTGCAGATGTTGTGTATGAGTTAATGAACAGTACAGCTAATGACCGTATCACTAGACTTATGGTTGTTAAGAAGGATTGGCAGAACATCACTCAGTTTGGTAGCGTACGAAGCGTACGTCCAACAAACTTCTTCTTAGCAGCAGAGTGGAATGCTATCCTCATTCATGACGGTGGTCCTTTCTATATCAATGATTATGTTGCAAGAGATTATACTAATAACCTTAGTGGTGGTTTTGCAAGATTTTCTAATGGTAAGGCCACAGAATTTACAGAGTATGTAACATACGAGGATTACTATAACCCTACAAAGGGTCAGACTTATGATGGACTTCAGAAGAGAATTGATAAGGCTGGATATTCTACAACTTACAATAGCTATTATCCAGGTCCTCACTTCACTTTCTCTAATACTGATTATGAGCTTACAGGTGAGGCCAATGTTAAGCCAGCAACTAAGGTAGAGCTTCCATATAAGCATAATGGATCGAAGCTTTTCTATAACGAAGAGACAAAGACATACGATTACTATGAGTATGGTGCATATCATACAGACCCACTTGATGATAATAATGTAACAAGCTTCAAGAATGTTATTATTACATCAAACAGATTCTTCCAGTATGATGATCATGGATACATGATTTACTACACAATCGAAGATGGTGAGGGCTGGTATCTTACAAATGGTCAGGCTATACCTATTACTTGGAGCAAGGAGTCAGAGACTGCTATTACAGAGTACAAGAACAAAGCTACAGGTGAGCCTATAAAGCTTTACACAGGTATGACATATATCACTCTTTGCCCATCAGATATGTGGAGCCAGTTAGTAATTAAGTAATAATGCGATATTATATTTCAGATCAGCATTTCTTTCATAACAATATGAATACAAGCATGGATAGCAGGGGCTTTGAAAGCCTGGATTCCATGCATAAGTATATGATTGATAAGTGGAATAGTAAGGTGAGACGCGGTGACGACGTGGTTATCCTTGGTGACTTCTCTATTGGTAAGGGCGAGGAGACAGGTGAGATTCTGTCTAAGCTTAATGGCAATAAATTCCTTATCATAGGTAATCATGATAAATATCTTGAGGACAGGAAGTTCGACAAGGGGCTATTTAAATGGATTAAGGACTATATGGAAGTCAGCGATAATAAGCGAAAGGTCATCCTTAGTCATTATCCCATTATGTGTTATAACGGTCAGTACCGAAATGACGCGGCAGGCAAGTCAAAAAGCTATATGCTTTATGGCCATGTTCATAACTCATACGATGAGATACTAGTCAATGATTATGTTCGTGAAACAAGGCTACGCACCCGTGAGATTAAGGGTAGCGAGGAACCGGTAAATATTCCGTGTCAGATGATTAACTGCTTCTGTATGTTTTCAGATTATACACCGCTAAGCTTAGATGAGTGGATAAAACTCGATAATGAACGCAGAAGAAAAATGAATGATAATAAATTAGTTCAGTAGGAGATTAACTAATGAAGAAAGCGCTTGTAATAGGTGCAGGACCAGCCGGTCTTACAGCAGCATATGAATTGCTCGATAAGACCGAGGATATAGAGGTAATAGTTATCGAAGAGAGCGAGCATATGGGTGGTATATCCAAAACAGTTAACTACAAGGGTAACCGTATGGATATGGGTGGCCATAGATTCTTCTCCAAGGTACCAGAGGTCAATGAATGGTGGGATAAGATGCTTCCAGATCAGGGTGCTCCAGCCAGTGATTATGACACACTTGGTAGAACTGTACCACTTAAGGAGAATGGTCCGGACCCTAAGGTAGAGGATAGAGTAATGCTTACTCGTAACAGAGTATCGCGAATCTTCTTTAAGCAGAAGTTCTTCGATTATCCAATATCTCTTAAGTTTGAAACATTAAAGAACATGGGCTTTCTTACAACTATGGCTGTCGGGTTTAGTTATCTGGCTTCCATGATTCATAAAAGAAAAGAAAATTCGCTTGAGGATTTCTATATAAATCGTTTTGGTAAGAAGCTTTACTCCATGTTTTTTGAGCGTTATACAGAAAATCTTTGGGGACGTCATCCAAGTGAAATAGCTCCAGACTGGGGTGCTCAGCGAGTAAAAGGTCTTTCTATCGTTGCCATTATTAGGGATATGTTTGTGAAAATGTTCCCTGGTAAGAAAAATCGTAAGGTTGAAACATCTCTTATCGAAGAGTTCAAGTATCCTAAGCTTGGACCAGGTCAGCTATGGGATGTCACAGCCAAGGAGATAGAGAAAAAGGGCGGTAGTATATACAGAAATCATAAGGTAGTTGGTATCAATAAGGATGAGAATAATAAGATTACCAGTCTCGTTGTGGAGGCCGATGGAGAAAAGATGACCATCGAGGGTGATATCATTATTTCTTCCATGCCGCTTAAGGATCTTGTAGCAGGTATGAACGATGTACCTGACAATATGCGTGAGATAGCGAGTGGTCTTCCTTATAGAGACTATATAACACTTGGTGTACTTGTTCCAAAGCTCAAGCTTCAGAACAAGACTAAGATAAAGACTATCGGCAATATTATTCCTGATAACTGGGTATATGTTCACGACAAGAGCGTTACTATGGGCCGATTCCAGATATTCAATAACTGGTCACCTTATATGGTTGCAGACCTTGAGAATACAGTATGGGTAGGACTTGAGTACTTCTGTTATGAGAACGATGAATACTGGAACATGACCGAGGAAGAATTTGCCAAGATGGGTATAGCAGAGATGGTTACTATGGGACTCATAGAATCAGCTAACGACGTCATCGATTATCACGAAGAAAAGGTTAAGAAAGCATATCCAGCATACTTCGATACATACAACAGAATCGATGAGCTTGTAGAGTATCTTTCATCCATTGAAAACCTGTACTGCGTAGGACGTAATGGACAGCATAGATACAATAACCTTGACCATTCTATGTGCACATCCTTTGAAACAGTTAAAAATATTGTTTCTGGTGTGACTGACAAGACTAATATCTGGAAGGTGAATACCGAGAAAGAATATCACGAGACAGAGAAGAAAGCTTAATATTATTTTTAATAATGAATTTATACCTCAAAACATTGTGCAGTTGACATAATGTTTTGAGGTATTTTAAAAAGTCTAACACAATCTAACGCAATATAACGCAAAATAAAAAGTCTAACGCAATCTAACACAATCTAACGCAAATGGAAGATTTTGGGAATAGGGATAAATTAGTGTATGAAAAATAAAAAAACAATAATCGTAATAGCGGTAGCAATTGCTCTAGTAGTTGCAACTGTGATAGTAGGATGTCTATATAGTAATAAATCAAAGGTGAAGCTAAGGCCTATAATAGAAAAAGCTGGTATTAGCTCACTATGGGGAAGGGACTGGCAGGAATGGACTCTGGAGGATTATAAAGAAGAGTTTAATCTTGAGCAGGTTAGTAATTATCAGTGGATTAACAATGAAGTTGATTACTATGATGCCTATTATTATAATGATGTGGCATCACTTACCTGGTCTCCTAAGGATGCGCCAGTTCATCCTGTAAAAGGTATCACAATAAATGCGGATGGAAGCAAGGTCTTTACCTATAACTTCTGGAAAGGCAATAATATTGATGATGAGTTTAGCAAGTATTTCAAAGAGAACTCGCTTATGAGCTGGCATGATGCAATGAAGTACTTTGGGCTGGATGAAGCTGGCAGGGCGGAAACAATAAATACCGACTGTGGGGAGGCGCTTATTACCTACGACGATCACAGCATTACCTTAGAAGCTACAGTTGATGGAGAGAAACTTATTATTATTCTTAATTATCAGGGCGCGGATTGTAGTGTGATGATAATGTGAGTCGTATGATTATAATAAACATAGTTTTATTATGACGACTGAGGTTGAAAGAGAGGTGTATAATATGTGTAATTTGGCAGAAATGTATATCGATATGGGAATGGAGCAAGGGAAAAACAATCTAAGGAACGCAATTTTACTGATACGAAGTGGTGTTGATACAGAGGAAGAACTTATTAAAAATGGGATATCTCCTGAGGATGCAAAGATAGCAATAGAGACAATGTTTTCAAAGGTTTAGATAGTTTAAATGAGACATGAATATCATGCACGTAAACATAATGTTTGCGTGCATGATATTTTATTGCATAATAATTAACAGACATGGTTCAGAAGCATAATCTATATTATATATTGTT
>JAZRXF010000038.1:0-55756 GCA_045600085.1 Lachnospiraceae bacterium | reverse complement strand
AGAGAGGGTTCTAAGCTTCAGAGTGGTCAGATTTCATCAGTTGCTCTTATGGATGCTAGATCAATTGCCGCTACAGCTGCTAACAAGGGTTACCTTACACCAGCTACAGAGGTTCCAGAGAAGATTGGTCAGTACAAGTATTCATTTGATTCTACAATCTACGCTAACAGAGTATTCGATTCTAAGGGCGTAGCTGATGATTCAGTAGAGATTAAGTTTGGTCCTAACATTAAGGACTGGCCAGCAATGTCAGCACTTCCTGAGAACATGCTTCTCAAGGTTGTATCTGAGATTCACGATCCAGTTACTACAACAGATGAGCTTATTCCTTCAGGTGAGACTTCATCATACAGATCTAACCCACTTGGTCTTGCTGAGTTCACATTATCAAGAAAGGATCCTGAGTACGTAGGACGTGCAAAGGAAATTCAGAAGGCTCAGAAAAATATTGAGGCTGGACAGTGTCCTATAGAGGTAGTTCCTGAGATTAAGGAGATTATGGATGTAGTTAAGGCCAACTTCGAAGGTGTATCTACAAAGACTAATGTAGGTATTGGTTCTACAATCTTTGCTGTTAAGCCAGGTGATGGTTCTGCTAGAGAGCAGGCTGCTTCTTGCCAGAAGGTACTTGGTGGATGGGCTAATATAGCTAACGAGTATGCTACTAAGAGATATCGTTCTAACCTTATCAACTGGGGTATGCTTCCATTCATTATTCCAGAAGGAGAGCTTCCATTTAAGAATCTTGATTATATCTTTGTTCCTGGTATCAAGAAGGCTGTTGAAGAGAAGGCCTCTGAGATTAAGGCATATGTAATCAAGGATGGCGCTGCCAAGGAGTTTACTATGACTCTTGGAGAACTTACTGATGAAGAGCGTCAGATTATCCTTAAGGGATGTCTCATCAATTACAACAGAGTTGACTAATAAAAACTAGTCTAACGTTCAAGGCACCTGCAATTGCAGGTGCCTTTCTATAAGGATGAAGCATTTTAGGTTTGCCTGAGATTATTGTCACAAAGATGTGTGCTTTGATTAAATGGAGATAGATATGTCGTACTGCAAGTGTAGATGTTCAGAAATTAATAGAATAGCAGAAGATATCGAAGGCTTATCGCAGCTAATTAATGATGTGTATGCTAATAAGGCACATTCATCAGTTATTAATGAAAATCTAGAATTGGCCCAAAATAAAGAACTCGAATTATATGAAGCAGATTATAGAGTTGATGTTTCTGAAAAAATAGGTAAATTAAATGAATCAATTCCAGAATTAATAGATAGGGCAATTCAGGGGATAACAAGAAAAATAGAAGAGCTAAGTAGAAATAAGTCGATTCTTGAAAAAGAAGATAAAGAGTATCATGACGAACAGAAGAGACTTGAAGACGAACAGAAAAAACTTGAGAAACAGGAACTGATAAATGAGTGATAGTATTTTTATAAAAACAGCTGCTGTAACTGCTGCAGTTACACCACTTTGTGATACTACCCTAGAGTTGACGGAAGTGTTAAAAGATGTCAACGCAAAGAATGAACAACTAAATGGAAACTGGACTGGACAATCAAGTGAGACCTATGTTTATATACGTGGATATGTAGATAGCTTAATAAAAGAAGAGAAGAGCAAGATTGATTCGTCGGTGATGGTATTAAATAATACTGTTTTGGAAAGGGAAGATATCGATACATCAGAAACCGAAGCCATTAATGGTATCAGTAAAATAAATTAGTCAGGATAATATAACTATATATGACATCTTTTTATATAGATTTTGCAGAGTTAAGCGATGCAATAGAGAGCTATGAGAATTTAATAGAGAAGCTGGAGACTTATAATAGCTCATTAATAATAACAACCGAAACAATTAATGAAGAAGTTTATACTGGTAATGATGCAGATATACTAAGGGAAGGTTGGAGTCAAGAGAGTAATAAAGACATACCAGAAGCGATAGAACAGATTATAGCTGTAAAAGATGCGTTAAAAGAAGCACGAACAGATTTTAATAATTGCAAGAAGTACTGCATTGATATGGCAGGAACATTTGGAATTAACACATATATGGTTCATCCAGGAGGCATGTATGGAAAGCTTAAGTGCGATTATGAAGGAATAAGTGAAACTGTAGAATACAGTAATAATGCAATCTATGAGTATGCCACTATAGAAGAAAACATCATAAATGCAAAGAGCAAGTTAAACTCACTTAATCAGGCTTATGATGATGTATACGAATTATTAAATGATATACAGAAAAATGCGATGAGTAGTAGTGATACTCTTTCTACACATAAGAGTGAGTTAATCACATACGCAGGGATGGTAGTAGACGCCGATGATAAGCTTAATGGTAAGCTTAGGAGAATACTTAGCGTGGAGCCAGACTATATGATTAAGTATGGTCAGCACACATTAGATGATGAGGTTGATGATAACGGCGATGATTCTCATGAAGAGTTCGTATATGAAGAAATAACATATGATGACATAGAAGAATTACTATTATTGCAAAGTTTTCCAGCTGGTTATTTGCCGGAGAGTGAAATTCAAAGAATGAAAGAACTTGAGGCAAAGCTTTTGTCGTCAAGACTAGAAGCAAGGATGTTATATAAGGATAAGATAGGACAAACAGATCCTAAACTTATAACTAATGAGATGAGAACCTTCTCTGGTGAAATTGAAGCAACACTGTCATATGGAACAATTATCGATAATATAAATAAGATTGGGCGTTTACAGATTGAAAAAGCCCAGCTTGAAAAGAGACTTGGAGAGGATCAAGGACAAACAGGCATAGATTACTGCTATGATAGACTAGAAAGCATTAACACGGAAATCGAAGAATTAGAAAATGAAATTGATGAGGCAATTCTTGAAAATCTAGAAGATTATAATTATTCAGATGAATTCTCCTTTGTATATGAATTATTAGATGAGCAAGATTATTCCATAACAGAAAAAATATATATATACAATTATTGGACCCAAATAGATAAATATGATGATATCAGAGGAATAGAGTTTCCGAGTTCGTGGATAAAAGAGCATATTAAATCACCAGCTGAACTTGGTATTACTGGAAATACGGTTAATGATGGTGTATATGATGGTGAAAAAGCAGCTGAATATATGGACTATTATTATAATAATAATTTTCTAATAGATTGTATATCAGGGTTAGAATCACAGACATATTTAGGAAAACCATTAACAGCCGAATGTATAAGAGCGATGTATGCAAGTGCTGATCCACAGGATAAGCAGAACTTGTATTTTCTTTGGTATGATTATGTTAATGGTGGAATGTATGATTATGAGAATAATTATGGAACGAATCGTGCAGTAAAATACGGTCTTCGAGACTTTGGATTTGGAGATTTTATTGAGCAGCAGGGTGTATACCAGGTATATACAAATGAAGCAACAACTCAGTTTGTATTTGCGGAAGAGGCATATGTTAGTAAATATGAGCACAAGGATCATTACTTTAACTGTGGTAATCTATTTGATGCCAAGGCCCTTAAGGGTGACCAGTTACTTGAGTATATAAGGTCAGATTTAAATAAATATACCCTAGATGGAATTTTTAGGCCACAGGCATTTACTCCATATGAACTTGAGATACTTGAAGCCGAGAAAAATTCGGGAACATATAGTAATTATGGTTATACAGACTATATCACTTCAGACAGACTTATTAAAGAAATAGAAGAACATACTAATGAACTAGTGTCTGATATTGTATGCAAGGATGATGGGACCGTAGAAATCTACTATAATTCTTACTATGATCCTTTTGAAAAGCAGCAGTATGAAGGTGGTGTATTTAGTTACAATATAGGCGAAGGTGGAAAAGCATTTAACGATGAGTATATACCTATAAGCCAAGTAAAAGGAATGACAGATGCATTAGCAGCATTTGAGCTTGAGCATAATTATGAAAGTGGCATATATTTTGGTGATATACAAAAAGATGCCAGAACACTAATGATTTATGAATTGGGTGAAGATGCAGTTAATGAACTTAGCCAGGAAAAATATGACAGTATAATAGGCAAATATGAAGAAGAAGCACTGTCATCGGAGTATCTTGGACTTTATATGGTGGATGATCAGAGACGAGCCATAGATACAGTTCACGATATTCAAAAAGGTGCAGTTACAGTTGTGAATACTGCAACTGCAGTTGCGGCAGTAGTAGGGAATCCAGTAGTTTCTGCAGGAGCATTATTCATTGCTGGATTGACCAATGCAACAGATACCTATATTGATTATAGTCTTGGTTTAGAGGAAGATGCATATAAGGGTGCGGCGTTTATGGCATTAGATCTGGTTACAATGAATAGTTTGCCAGAAGCAAAGCTTGAGTTAGCCGGAATAGGTGCAGTCGAAGGAGAAGCAGACGATTTCATCCGAGCACTAGATAAGAATATTGATAAATTTGATAATTTTTTCAAGGCATCAGATGATGTATTTGACGATGGAGCTCGTGTACTTCATAGCGCAGGTAGCCAAAGTGATGAAGTGGTAGAAGCAGTAGCAAGAGCAGAAAATGAAGCAGAAGAAGCTGTGGAAGCAGTAGCGCATTCAGGAAATCCTAAAAGAGGTGCAGTGCATACAGATGAGCTTACTGGTAGTCATAAGAAAATAAATAGTACAGAAGCACCTAATCATAAGGAGAGTAATTTAGGAGAATCAACTGGAAATAGGGTTGATGAAGGTGTAGAGAGACCAAAAATAAAAGGTGACGAATCTAATGAAACGAAGCTAAGGTTGGACGATGCAGACGGACCAAATCCAAAGTCAGCTGAGCCAGACGCAGTAAAGACTAAGCCAGACGAAGAACCAAAGAATCAGAAAAATCAAGATAACCATAAAGACAATGATGAAAGTGGAAATCACAGAGATTCTGATAACAATACAGAGCATGATTTGTATAATGACACAGACCATGATGATACTGATATATCCTATAATAATGATGATGTTTTTGATGTCGATGGACATGAAGGAACTTCTGGAGAAGAGAATGATCCTGTTAGAGATGAGATATCTGTAGATGGTGAAAGAGATACAGTCAGTCATAACTTGGATGATATTAATAATGGGTTTGAAACATCCGAGGTAATAGAACAAACATCAAATAATAAAGGTAATATTGATAAAGCATCATTAGGATATAACGAATGGATGGAGGAGGATAAAACAGCATTTGATAAGTTATCTGAAATTGAGAAGGAAGTGTATTCGAATTGTCTAGAAATTGAACCACAGATTACAACCGATATTATAGACTCCGTAAAAGAATCCGGAGGAGAAATGGCTGGACTTGAATGCAGAATGAAGACTCCAAGCTCTGTTTATGAAAAAATATATAATAGGCCAGAAAAGATCAATATTGCTGATATGAATGATATCATTAGATACACAGAGGTGGCAAATAAAGACAATTTAGTAGGTAGCACTAAGATGACCTTTGATTCCCTAGAAAACAAAGGTTACAGTATTGTGAAGGTGAAGAATACATGGACTGATGTGGGAAATCCATATAATGGAATCAATGTGCAGTTAGAGGCTCCTAATGGTCAAAAATTCGAATTGCAATTTCATACGCAAGAAAGTTTTGAATTAAAGAATAGCGAGGCTATGCACAGTTTATATGAACAAGCTCGTGTGCTTGAACCTAATTCAGAAGAGTATTTTGAGATAGAGGATAAAATGTTTGAACTTTCGGATTCGTTAGAAGTCCCAGATAACATAGAGAGTATTGAAAATTATAAGAGGTGACAAAATGGAATATATTATGCTATGCGATAGTGCGAATAATGAGGTCATCATTAAAAGAGATGGAAGAAAAAGTTATGAATATGAATTCGGTAAAGAAGATTGGAAAAGAGTTGGAATATTAGAGTATTTTACGGAAGATTCGGATAAATATGAAAAATATGTTTCTATTTCTGATGATGAGGCGGCGAGACAATTGGATTTTCAACGTAAGGCATTGAATGAGATATGGAAAATGATTTGTTCTGGTAAGGAATATAAAATTTGGTGTGATTCAGAGGATATTATTGCGCAAGATTTATTAGATAATCTTGAACAAAAAATTGTAAGCGTGATTTTTGAAATAGGAATGAGTTTTTATGAAAGTATAAAGAATGACATCAAATTAATAAGAATTAAAAATTCTTTAGATTGTTTGTTTAAGAATATTTCAGTTGCCAATGAAAGAGAATTGATTGAATTGCGTACCCATAGAAATACCAGACTTGTAGCCACTAAATATTTTGCAAATAAAAAATGTTGTGAGAATTCTAATGTTGCAAAAAATGAAATAATTGTTGATTTTTTAGAGCAAAGGATTTTTTCTTTAGACGATAACCAGAAGAAAATATTATTTATATAATTCTTAACTAGGGACGGGGTTATTGTCACGAGGATGAGTACTTTGGACTTATTAAAAATATTGGCACATGCCTAAAGCATATCTTTAGGCGTGTGCTAGTATTTTATTATGAATAAGGGTGTGGCGTTTATGGCATTAGATCTGGTTACAATGAATAGTTTGCCAGAAATGATATAAATAAAACCCTGCCGGTAAGGCAGGGCTTTTTAAACTAAAGTATTATACTAAAAATAAACAATATTATTTATTTCATAACATCGTTGTTTGTCTCAAGGAACTTATAAACTACGGCAGCAATAGCAGCACCGATAAAAGGTCCTACGATAAATACCCAGAGGCATGAAATTGGAGCAGCGTTGCCTGTGATTGTAGCAACAACAGCAGGTCCAAAGCTTCTTGCTGGGTTTACAGATGTACCTGTAAGTCCAATACCAAGGATGTGAACAAGTGTAAGTGTAAGACCGATGATGAGTCCACCAAATGAACCGTGATTAGCCTTCTTAGATGTAACACCAAGAATAGTCATTACGAAGATACATGTAAGTACGATTTCAACAATAAGACCAGCTATAACGCTTCCATTTACACCAGCAAGTCCGTTGGTACCAAGTCCACCAGTTTTATCAGTAACACCACCAAGGTCAAAGATAAGAACGAGGATACCGCTACCTGCAAGTGCTCCGAAGCACTGAGCAATAACATATCCAAAGAAATCCTTAACATTCATACCACCACTGATAAGAACACCAAGTGATACAGCTGGGTTGATGTGGCAACCTGAAATATTACCAACACAGTAAGCCATACCTACGATTACAAGACCGAATGCAAGAGCTGTAAGAATATAGCCACATCCGTAAGCGGAATCGCATCCAACCAACATAGCAGTACCACAACCAAGTAGTACAAGAACCATAGTTCCAATAAATTCTGCAATATACTTCTTCATGAGTATACCTCCTTATTTTTTTCTATTACTTTATCGGCATAATATATTAATAAGTTAAGTCTCATAAATAGTTAAAGTTTATTAGTATAAAAATTTATTATATATATGTAGGGGTATGTTATGATAATGATATGGATTTATGATAGGTAATTGGTATTCATGGAGAATAGTTTTGAAAAGATATTGGAAGATTTTATTAACATTAGTTATTGCGTCTGCTGTCATCAATATAATCGGATTTAGCAAGGGCTTTTGTACGTGGTATGCAGATAATGTATACCCCTTTTTGAATTGCATTTTAGGAACACTTACCTCCTGGTGTCCTTTTGCCATAGGTGAAATCATCATGTATGCTGGGGCGCTACTCATAATTGTCTTATTGGTATCAGTGATTTTATTCGCGTTTCTGTTTAAGAAAAAATGGTACAAAAAATATATGTCCATATATTATAGGACTTGTCTGATGATAGTAGTTCTTTTTCTGTTTTCTTATTCATTTGTCTGGTTCATACCATTTAGAGCTACGCCACTTCAGGTGAGTGATAATACTCGAGTAGTTTATTCGCTAGATGAGGTTTTAGCAGTTCGTAATATGATTGTTGATAATATCAATCAGGCGGCGCTTGAGGCACCACGAGATGAAAATGGCCATGTTATCTATGATTATACCGAGAAGGATATAGCAGATGTAATGAGAGCAAGAAGCAGTGATTACAAGAGACTTAAATGGTTTTATCCTAATATGAAGCCTGCACTATGCTCAGACTTTTTACACTGGATGAGTATAGGAGGCTACAATTATATTTATACTATGGAGCCAACCTATAATATATACTGTGATGAACTGTATATGCCTATTCTTAAGAGCCACGAGCTATGTCATAACAAGGGTTACTATCTTGAAAATGAAGCTGAGTTTTTAAGCTCAGTTATTCTTGCTGAAAGTGACAATGTTTTATTTAAATATAGTGCTTATATAGAAATGTACGGCTATGTTCATTCTGCCTATATCAGTGATTTACATGATTCACTAATAGAGGCAGGATGTGAACCGGGACAACCAGTCATAAATGCAATAAAAGAAGTGCTTGCCGATTCGCCTAAGCTTGATCCGATAGTATATGCTGATATGGAGTATGCCAGAGAACAGGCCGATAAGCTATACGAAGAAAATGTAGATAAAGAAAAAGAAGCAAGTTTCCAGCAGGTAAGTAGCGAAGTTGCCGACAAAGGATGGGAAATTCAGGGCGAGGTTCTTGGTGAGAATACATATTCAGGTGTTACACTCATGCTTCTTCAGTACTATATAGAAGAATAGACTATATTATGGTATAGTTATTCTTGGTGATGATTATCATTACTTTCTTGCTATTACTTCTTGGAATATCATTGTCACTAATAATTAGGGGGTTCTGGAGATGTCGTTCAATTCTCTTCAGTTTTTAGTTTTCTTTCCCATAGTAGCACTTATATTTTATATATTACCTAAGAAGGTCCGTTATATATGGCTGCTTGTTGCCAGCTATTATTTTTATATGTGTTGGAACGTGGCCTATGCAGGTCTTATAGCTATATCAACAGTCGTAACCTATGGTTCAGGACTTCTTCTTGAGAAATATAACGAGGATACTGGCAAAAAGAAGCTTGTAGTAGCGGGTAGCTTTACAATCAATCTAGGTATTCTTTTCTTCTTTAAATATCTCGATTTCTTTTTTGAAAATATAAATATGATCTTTGGAATATTGAAGGTAAGACCAATAAATAATGGGCTTGACCTTCTTCTTCCTGTTGGTATTTCATTTTACACATTTCAGGCGCTTTCTTATACAATGGATGTTTATCGCGGCGAAGTAAAGGCCATGAGAAATCCATTTAAGTACGCATTATTTGTATCTTTCTTTCCACAGTTAGTTGCTGGTCCTATTGAGCGCAGTAAGAATCTGCTTACACAGATAGAAACCCTGCCAGAGCGTAAGAGCTGGAATTACGAAAGGGTCCTTTCGGGAATATATCAAATGGCGTTTGGTATGTTTATGAAGATGGTGATAGCTGATAGAGTGGCTATCTTTGTAGATGGTGTATATAACAGACTTCACTATGCAGGAACTTTTGAAACTGTATTTGCAGCTCTTGGTTTTTCGCTTCAGATATACTGTGATTTTGCAGGATATTCTGCCATAGCGATAGGTGCAGCAAGAATACTGGGCTTTGATCTTATGGAGAATTTTAATACTCCTTATTTTGCTGGAAGCATTGGTGAGTTCTGGCGTCGTTGGCATATATCACTCAGTACCTGGCTCAGAGACTATTTATACATACCACTTGGTGGTAATAGAAAGGGTAAGCTTCGTAAGTACATTAATCTTATGATAGTTTTCCTCGTTAGTGGCCTTTGGCATGGTGCTTCATGGACATTTGTGATATGGGGCGCTATTCATGGATTCCTTCAGGTAATTGAGGATGTGATACTTCCAAAGCTGAATACTCTCTATGAAAAGCTTGGTATTAATACAAAGACAGAGAGCTTTAAGCTTTTTAGAATGGTTAAAACAGGTATCCTGGTCACACTTGCCTGGGTATTTTTCAAGGCCGATTCACTTTCGCAGGCGATAAAGTTCCTTACTCGTATGTTCACAAAGTGGAATCCATGGGTTATATTCGATGGAACTTTCTTTAAGTATGGCATTAATCAATTAGAGTTTAGAATTCTGATTATCGGTGTGGTCATTCTGTTACTTGCTGATTTAATCAGATATTTCAAAAAAGAAGATATTGGTGTTTTCATTGGAAGACAAAACTTCCTGTTTAGATGGATAGTACTTCTTACATTAGTATTTATGTGTATTGTATTTGGTAAGTACGGCGCGGATTTTGATTCTGCAGAGTTTTTATATTTTAAGTTTTAGTCGTAGGTTAGTGATATGGAACAAAGTAGCAATTATAGAACAATAATGAGAATAGTAGGAGCAGTAGTATTTGTACTGCTATTTGTATTTGTTTATTCCAAGGTTTATCAGGTGTTTCGCTACAAAGATACTCACGGTGATTATCTTTCTATGCCCGTAATATTAAAAGACCTTCCAAAGGACAGTTTGGATGTGGCTGTTGTAGGGTCATCCCATTCCGTGTGTGGTGTACTTCCTGCAGTTATATGGGAAGAGACAGGTATATCTTCCATGAATGTAGGTATTTCGGGTATGGATAAGAGTACCTGTATTGCCACATTAAATGAGCTCTTCAAATATCAGTCACCACAAATAGTTATGGTCGATCTTTTCAATGTGACATTTGATGAGCACGCTGTAGAGGGCAATGTTGTTCGTGCAATGTTTGCATATGAGCCATTTGAAGGTAATGGATTACCAGTGCTTGATAAGGATAGACTTAAGCTGATTGACAAGGAAATAGAAATCAATGGTGAAAGTGATCGATATGAGTTGGAAGAAGCCAGTGATTATTATCTTGAGTGGCCAATTGTTCATAGTCGTTATCAGGAGCTTGAGAAAAATGACTTTCGTGATAATCCTCGCTACGAGTACTGGCTTGGCGAAGAGCCTGTTATGCGAACAAGTCTTATCTCACCTCCAGAATTATATTCCATACCACCAGAAGCTTATATTCTTTCTGATGAAAACAAAGAGTATATAGATGAAGTCATTAGAATAGTCGAAAGCAATGGAGCACAGGTTATATTTACCATAATCCCTTATCCTGATTACAGTGACAAGGATTTCATACAGTTTATGTCAGCTGACAGCTATATTAGAAGTATGGGATACAATATTATCAATGGTCTATTCCTTCAGCCAGATATAGGTTATTCATATGATACAGACTTTTTCAACGGTGACCATCTCAATTACTGGGGAGCCAAAAAAGTATCAACATATCTTGCCAACTATCTTATGATGTTTTATGACCTTGAAGATCATCGTGATGATCCAAAGTATATAAGATGGGAAAAGAACTGGGAATATATGCATCAGATGGATCAGATGTGGGATCTTCAAAATGATGAAAATGGAGCGTTTGGAACTATTATTAGATCCTCTCTTGGAAGTAACTTGTGCACAATTATTAAAGTGACAGGTGAGTTGTCAGAAGAAGGAAGTAGTGCCGCAATAGCCTATGCCTATGGAATAGATGGTTCAGACCTATTAAAGGGTGGTGCATGGATATATGACAGTGGAGAAAAGGTGGCGCGCTATATTCCAGGCAATGGAGAAGAGATAGAATACGAGGTTAACAAAAATCTCTCAGTTAAGATATGTGATTCCAAGGATGATAAGACAGATATTTACTTTAATCTGGACAGAAGAAATATGATTAATAGTGATGATGAGTCCGGCCTTGAAATATATATCTATGACAAGGTGCTGGATGAGATGATATACAATGGTGTGATTAAGTAGTAAAATATAATTAGGAAGTGCGTGCATTTTCCTATGAGAAACAAGAATATACAAGAGATAATAACGGAGTTATAGGACAATTATGATTAAATTCTTTGATGAAGAAAAAGTTTTTAAGATTGATACTTTAACAACCTCATATGTTATGGCAATAGTTGATGATGTGTACTTGGGCCACTTGTATTATGGCAAGAAGATCAACGATTCAGATATAACTCATCTTCTTCGAATTAATGAGATGCCATATGTTCCATCAAGTAATACAAGGGATAAGCTGGGATTTATGGATAGCTTTGCAATGGAGTATCCATCATTTGGCGTAGGTGATTTGCGTGAGCCAGCCATTGTTGTTACTTCTTCAGCTGGTCATAAAGCACTTGACCTATCGTATGATTCATATGAAATTACTAACGTTAAGCCAGCTCTTACTGGTTTACCTTCTACATTTGCATCTAAGGAGCTCAATGGTGAGTCTTCAACACTTAAGATTAAGCTAAAGGATAGCTTCCTTAATGTATATGTGACACTTCTTTATACTATTTTTGCTGATAATAATGCTATTATTCGCAGTACTGAGATATACAGTGACTGCAATGAAGATATATATATCAATAAGATTATGTCTGCATCACTTGATATGGATAACAAGAATTATGAGCTTCTAACCCTCGATGGTGCATGGGGACGTGAAAGGGGAATGCATCGTTCTCCAGTATCTTATGGATATCAGGGGGTATCTTCCACAAGGGGAGTATCCTCTCATCAGCATCATCCATTTATAGCGCTATGTTCCAAGGATGCTGATTACGAGCGTGGTGATGTTTATGGTATGCACTTCATATATTCTGGTAATTTTGACGCCAGAGTATATATGGGACAGCATGATGATATACGTATGATGATGGGTATTGGAGGAACTGACTTTGTGTGGAAGCTCAAGGTGGCTGAAACATTTGTTACTCCCGAAGTAGTGCTTACATATTCTCCAGAAGGTTTTGGAAGAATGAGTCGTACACTTCATTCACTCTATCGCAATCATCTTATTCGTAGTCCTTATAAAGATAAGAAGAGACCGATACTTATCAATAACTGGGAAGCAACTTATTTTGATTTTGATACAGACAAGCTTTTATCTATTGCTAAGACAGCCAAAGAAAATGGCATTGAAATGTTAGTAATGGATGACGGCTGGTTTGGTAAAAGAGATGACGACAATTCTTCACTTGGAGATTGGGTAGTAAATGAAGATAAACTAAAGGGCGGTCTCAAAAAACTTGTGGATAAGGTTAATGAGATTGGAATGAAGTTCGGTATATGGGTTGAACCTGAAATGGTCAGCAAGGATTCCGAGCTTTTTAGGGCTCATCCAGACTGGATCATTAATATACCAGGTAGAGAGCCTGTTCTTTCGCGCAATCAGTATGTTCTTGATATTACAAGAAAAGAAGTGCGTGACCATGTTATAAACAGCATTATCAGTGTACTTGAGAGTGCCAATATTGAGTATGTTAAATGGGATATGAATAGAGCCCTTTGTGATCTTGGTTCGCTTGGCCTTGGAAGCGATGCGCAGGGAGAACTAAGTCACCGTTATACACTTGCTGTATACGATATGCAGGAGAGACTCCTTGAAAAGTTCCCTGATTTACTTCTTGAGAATTGTTCAAGCGGTGGTGGACGTTTTGATCCAGGTATGCTTTATTATAGTCCACAGATTTGGTGTTCCGATGATACTGATGCCATAGAAAGACTGTCTATTCAGGAGGGAACAGCCCTTCTTTATCCATTATCTACTATGGGTGCACATATAAGCGATTGTCCTAATCATGCCATTGGAAGAGTGACTCCATTTGAAACCAGAGGTCATGTTGCTCTTGCGGGAACATTTGGCTATGAACTCGATGTTACGCGTATACCAGAGGAGGATAGAGCACTCATTGCCAATCAGTGTTCTATGTATCATAGATACAATGATCTTGTTAGAAGTGGTGATTATTATCGAATGGCTTCTTATCAGAATAATGGATACTATGATGCATATATGGTTGTATCAGCTGATAGGGCAGAGGCATTAGTTACTTATGTACAAGTAATAAACAGAGCATTGCAGCGTTCTAGAGTTATATGTCTTAAGGGGCTTTCGCCAGATCGTAATTACAAGATATACCGCTACAATGTGGTATCAGGTGAGGAAGAGGTATTTCTTGATAAACCACTTCAGGGTAACACACTTATGAATGCGGGTATTCTTATTTCTAGTTTGCATGGAGATTTTAAGAGTATTCTTCTTCATGTTGTGTCAGAGGATGTTAATGATGATATTCCAGAAAAAGAAGAGTCGGAGCATCTTCAGGGAAATGTGGTTTCCAGTGTGGTATCCACTAAGAATATGGATGGAGTCAATGTAGCAGTAACTCCAAAAAAGAATGTGGCTAATGGACAAAGCAATGCAGTTGCAATAGAAAATAAATCTGTAACAGTTATTAAAACAACAGCTACGCTAAAGGAGACAGATGCAGATTTTTCATCTCCAAGTTCTCTTCTTAATGGACAGGTTGTAAAGAAACCTGAAGATAAGACAGACAAAAAAGATGATAAATCAGTTAGTGTAGAAGCGGTTAAGCCAGCAGTTCGAGTTATTACTGCTGAGCAGGCTGCCAAGGAAGCTGCTGAAAGGGAAGCTTTAGCTCCGTCCAAGAAGAACAGTATTATAGAAAATAGGACAATTACTGTTATTAAAAGAACAGCTACTCTTAAGGATGCTGGCAGTGAAGTCAAGAAGGATGAGTAATATACATTATTGTAGTTCATATAATTTCAAAGATAAAACTAATAAAGCCGCTATATATATGATAGTGGCTTTATTTACGTTGATTATATTAGGACTAACAGGATGCTCAGGAAAGAAAAATACAGCTCCGGCCACATATTCATGGGATGAAGCTGTAGTATATGAGGCGGAGAAAGGCATAAAGCAAGGCGGCGTAAGTGTTTCCAGTGAGCTTCCAGGCTTTTCGGGTGATGGTTATGTTGATCATTTTGAAAATGAAGGCGATGGATTAGTTCTGAAGATTAATATAGAAGAAAAAGGTTTTTATGACCTCAATTTTATCAGTGCCAGCATAGGTGCCGATTATAAAGAAAACTATATTTCAATAGATGGCGAGGATATAGGTACCATTAGTGTTCAAAGTGGAGAATTTACAGATTCACTTTATGAGAGAGTATACCTTTCGAGTGGAGAACATAGTGTTAATATAACCAAATACTGGGGATGGATAGCCATTGATTGCCTTAAGGTAAAAAAGTCAGATGAGCTTGACCCGGCAATATATGAAATCAGCCGAGAGCTATGTACAGAGAAACCATCAGCCAATGCCACAAGATTATACAATTATATGTGCGATATATATGGAGAAAAAATTCTCTCTGGTCAGTATAGCAGTTCTATGTACGGTCCTGAAAATGTTGCAGTGCAGCGTGCTACAGGTTATTTTCCTGCCATAATGGGTCTTGATTATGGTCTTTATTCCACAGCGCCAATGCTTTATGGTGAGGAAAGTGATGCAACAACCAATGCACTCGATTATTGGAATCAGGGAGGCATTGTGACTATTTCATGGTACTGGTATGCACCAATCAAATATCACACTGGCGAGTGGGAGCAGTCATACCTTGCTGATTATACTAATATAAACCTTACCAAGGTATTTGATGAAAGTGATGAGGAAGGTCTTGATTTACTGAAGAAGGACATAGATGCGATTGCTGAGCAGCTTCTAGTACTAAAAAATGCCGATGTACCAGTTTTGTGGAGACCTCTTCCAGAAGCAAGTAGTGGATGGTACTGGTGGGGCAATGGAACTAGTGAGGAGTACATTGAGCTTTATAAATATATGTATGACAGACTGACCAACTATCATGGCCTTGATAATCTGATTTGGATATGGAATGGTCAGGATAGTAGTTGGTATCCTGGTGATGATTATGTGGATATTATTTCCTGGGATATATACTCAGGTGAGCATATCTATACAGCTAATACTCCAGTGTTCTTAAAGGCTACGCAGTGTAGTGAAAAGAATAAAATGATTGTTCTTTCTGAAAATGGTTGTTTGTTTGATCCAGAGCTTGCGTTTAGAGATGGCGCTACCTGGGGATTTTTCTGTACTGGCAGGGGAGAGTATGTCATCAAGGAAGGAACTGTCAATGAATATAGTGGCAGATATACAGAAGAAAATGTTCTAAAAAGAGCCTATGGTGACTTTAGAATTATAACCAGAGATGACCTTCCGGATATCAAGACGTACGGCGATAAATAGGTAGAATTATTATTTTGGTCATTGTGTACATTAGGTCATAATATTTTGTGTTATTTTGGCGTATGTACTTTAACACGTTAAAGTGTTACGCTTTTTGGTGGTAAAGTAAATACTATATTAGTATCACAAAAGGAGTAGAAACAATGACAGTAGTATTATGTTCAGTTCTTCTTGTGGTGTTCTTTGCAATTATGATTGCAGTAGGATTCTATACAAGAAAGAATGCAACAGATGTTAATGGATTTGTACTTGGTGGTCGTTCTGTTGGCCCTTGGCTTACAGCATTTGCTTTTGGTACATCCTATTTCTCAGCAGTTATATTTGTTGGATATGCAGGACAGTTTGGTTGGTTATTTGGTCTTGCGTCAACATGGGCAGGACTCGGTAATGCATTTATCGGATCACTTCTAGCATGGAATATTCTTGGTAGAAGAACAAGAATTATGACTCAGAAGCTTGATGCCAAAACAATGCCTGATTTCTTTGGTAAGAGATTTGATTCAACACCACTCAAGGTATTTGCATCAATCATTGTATTCATTTTCTTAATCCCTTATACAGCATCATTATATAATGGACTTTCAAGTCTTTTTGGTCTCGTATTTAATGTTCCTTATTGGGTAATTATTTTAATCATGGCTGTGCTTACAGCAATCTACGTAATAGTAGGTGGCTATATGGCTACAGCAATCAACGACTTTATTCAGGGTATTATCATGTTATTTGGTATAGTAGCAGTAATACTTGCAGTGCTTAATCAGAATGGTGGTCTTCTTGAAGCGACTCAGAAGCTTTCAGCTGTAGAAGCAGAAGGATGGGCAGGTGGTGCTTATACATCATTCTTTGGACCAGATCCAACATTCCTTTTATTCGTAGTTATCCTTACATCACTTGGTACATGGGGACTTCCACAGATGGTTGGTAAGTTCTATGCAATCAAGAGTGAGAATGATATTCATAAAGGAACAATTATCTCAACAGTATTTGCTATTATCGTAGCTGGTGGATGTTATTTCCTTGGTGGTTTCGGTCGTTTATATGGTGTTGATTTAAATGCCGCTGGAGCACCTATGTTTGATACAATCATTCCTAAAATGATTTCAAATCTTCCATCAATACTTATTGCGATTGTAATTGTACTTGTACTTTCAGCATCTATGTCAACTCTTTCATCACTTGTACTTACATCAAGCTCCACATTTACACTTGATGTTATTAAGCCAGCAATGACCAAGAAGGATGATATAGCTGGAATGAGTGAAAAGCAGCAGGTATCAATCATGAGAGTATTTATCGTATTCTTTATTATTGTATCTGCAGTAATCGCTGTTGTTAAAGATGCTAACCCAGGTATCACATTTATCGCTCAGATGATGGGTGTATCTTGGGGTGGCCTTGCAGGTGCTTTCCTTGCGCCATATCTCTATGGTTTATACTGGAAGGGTGTTACAAAGGCATCGGCAGTTGTTTGCTTTATTTGGGGAGCAGGACTTGCAACAACTCAGTTCATTATTTCAATGGTTTGTAGTAAAGCAGAAATAGCTGCATTCCCAGGAATCTTAAGTCTTGTATTCAAGTCAAGCATTCACTCAGGTGTATTTGCAATGGTTGGTGGACTTATTATTGTACCAATCGTTAGCTTACTAACACCTAAGATGGCTAAAGAGAAAGTTGATGACGCTTTCAATTGCTATGAAGAAGCTGTTCAGGTTAAGAAAGTTGTATCACTTGAAGAGGATAAATAATATATAGCTAGTAAAAAGTTTTAAGGAGCATCTGCTGTGAGGCAGGTGCTCTTTTATTGTTGTTTATTGAAAAGCAATCAAATTCTGTGAGTAAGAGGAAGGAAAACAAGCGGAATTATCATATATATGAAAATATTATAGATGTGTTATAATTTAATGGGTTATTATGATTGTTTAGTATTTGAATGATTGTATATAAATATACTTCAATTTTAATAGATGGAGATTAACACTGATATGGAAAAAGAATCAAGAATAGTAGTTTTAGTTCCAGCTTACAATCCAGATGAGAAGATGATTGATTTTGTTAATCAGCTGGATAAAGACTTTGAACATATAGTTGTTGTCAATGATGGTTGTGATAGTAGCTTTGACAAGATTTTTGAAGCTGTTAAGGATAAGACAACTATTTTAAAGCATGAAGTTAATAAAGGAAAAGGGCGTGCGCTAAAAACTGGTTTTGAGTATATCAAAGATAATTTGTCTGATGCACTAGGAGTTGTAACTGTTGATGCTGATGGTCAGCATACGCCAGAGGATACCAAAAGATGCTGTGCCAAGTTCATAGAAACAGGTTGCAAGCCAGTATTTGGTTGTCGTGACTTCCTGTCAGACACAGATATTCCACCTCGTAGTCGTTTTGGAAACAGACTTACAAGTCATCTGTTGCATCATTTTTGCGATATTAAGCTTTCTGATACACAGACAGGACTTCGAGTTCTTCCTGTAACATCTCTAGGAAGTATGCTTAGTGTTAATGGAGAGCGATATGAGTATGAGATGAATATGATATTTGCACTAAAGAACATTGGCCTTGGATGGTCGGAGTGTCCTATATCTGTTATTTATATCGATGATAATGAGAGTTCTCATTTCAATCCAATCAAGGATTCAATGAGAATATATAAAGTATTTTTAAAGTACTTCTTAGTGGCTTTAGTTGCCTTTGTGCTTGATATTGTTTTATTTACAGTACTCTTACCTTATTTTGGCAATGTCATTCCAGCAGGCTTATTTGTTGTAGTTGGAGCATCCACAGTCGCTGCAAGATGTATATCAGGTGTTGTTAAGCTTATATGCAGTCGTGCAATCAATGGGAAAAAGGTATCCGGTTATGGAATGAAGCATTCTATTTTCTGGGTAGTGCTTATGCTGTTGTCAGCAGTTATTGTTGGAGGTATTGAGCAGGTACTTCCAATATTAAATGCCACAGTAGTCAAGGTTATCGTGGATATTTTATTATCGATTTTTATAGGAAGATTCCGTTAGAATACATACAGGTTTGAAATGAAGAAGATATTAACCTTTTTAAAATTTTGTATTTCATCCTTTGGGTCCTTTTTGTTGGACATTGGAGTGTTTACAATAGCATCAACATTACTTGTAAATGTTATTCCTGATAATGCATTATTCAGTCATATAGTTGTTGCGACTATTATTGCCAGAGTTTGCTCCGGTATATTTAATTTTAGTATCAATAGGCTGATTTTTGGTGGAAAAAGTAAGGGCCGAGCAGCTCTTAAGTACGTGCTAGTGTGGCTTGTGCAGATGTTATCATCAGCATATCTTGTTGATACAGTTGCAGGGCTTTTACCTACTATACATGAAACCATTATTAAGATGGTAATTGATAGCTGTTTATTCGTGATAAGCTTTTTTGTACAGAAAAAGTGGGTATTTGCCAATAGGTCTACGGATAAAACAATCGATATATAGATGTAGCAAATAAAAATTGGTTTTGTATTAAGAATCAATTGAGGAGATAAATATGAGGATTATTCATACAGCTGATATTCATCTTGACTCCAAGATGGGCAAGCTTCCAAGAGAAGAAGCAAAGCGCAGAAGAGATGAAATAGTTGATACTTTTAAAAATATGATAGATTTTGCGAGTCGAGAAGGTGTTGATGCCATACTTATCTCGGGTGATCTTTTCGATACCAACAATGTAAGTAATCTGTATCAGAATCTTGTTAAGGATGTTATTGTTAGCAATCCACACATTCTTTTCTTTTATCTAAAAGGCAATCATGATAACAACAGTTTTTTATCATGTCTTGATGAGATACCAGAAAACCTTATGCTTTTTGATGAAGACTGGACAAGCTACGATCTTGGCAATGGAATTGTAATAACAGGTATTGAGCTTACACCAGACAATTCTAGAGTGATGAGTGATTCACTTTTGCTGGAGGCTGAAAAACTGAACATTGTTATGCTTCATGGTCAGGACAGTCAGTACCGCTCAGGTGACAAAGCGGAGGTTATCGCAATATCTGATCTAAAAAACAAGGGAATCGATTATCTTGCATTAGGCCATGTTCATGCCAGAAAAATAGAAGCACTTGATTCAAGAGGTAAGTACTGCTATCCAGGATGTCTTGAAGGACGAGGCTTTGATGAATGTGGAGAGAAAGGCTTTATGCTTCTTGATATTGATGAGGACAGTCTTCGTATAACTCCAAGCTTTGTCCCATTTGCAAGAAGAACTATTTATGAGCTTCCTGTTGATGTTAGGGGTGCAAAAACATCATATGACGCAGAGCGTATAATAGATGGCTATATTTCCGATAGCGACCTTTCTAAAGACAGTCTTGTAAGGCTTGTTCTTGTAGGTCAGGTCCCTATGGATTCAGATATTGATACAGGCTATTTAACTACTCATTTTAAGGATGCTTTTTATTATATCGAGATAATAGATGGTACCAGCTTTAGTGTGGATTATGATTCCTATGAATTTGATGAATCTCTCAAGGGAGAATTTGTTAGAGTCGTTAAAGCTGATACGGATCTTACAGAAGAGGAGAAGGCACTTATCATTAAGACAGGCATAGATCTTCTTCGTGATAATAAATAGTAGCGTTTTAGAGAGGTTATATTTTGAAGATATTAAGCTGTTATATTAATAACTTTGGTATATTGTCTGACCGTGAGTTTGTCTTTAATGATGGACTCAACGAGATATGTGAGGATAACGGATGGGGTAAGAGCACTCTTACCAGCTTTATTCGTGTTATGCTCTATGGATTCGAGAATGAGTCGGCCAAGATTAAAGCAGGAAGAGAACGTTTTGCATTTAAGCCTTGGCAGGGTGGAATATATGGAGGCGTTCTGAATATTGAGATAGGTAATACAAGATACAGTATTACTAGAACCTTTGGAGACAAGGCATCAGATGATGTTTTGGAGGTTCGTGACCTTGATACCAATATGTTAACAGATGACCTTGGAGAGAATATTGGAGAGACAGTATTTCAGTTAGATAGTCCTTCATTTATGCGTACATCCTTTATTTCGCAGAGTGATTGTACAACACAGGTAGGTAGCAATATTAGTGCCAAGCTAGGTAATCTTACTGACAATACCGATGATATTAACCGATATGAAATAGTTGATAAGAAGATCAATGATATTCTCAATTCACTTACACCTGATAGAAAAACAGGCCTTATCAAAAGTCTTAAAACAGAGATAGCTGAAAAGGAAAGTGATGTACGTGATAAAGAAACCATTGAAGCAACATCAGCCAATATATCGGAAAGACTATTAGAGCTACGTGCGAATCTTCAGGCCATTCGTGATGAGCAGGCGTATATCAGTGAGGAACTAACTAAGGAAAGTGCATATCAGGAAAGCAAGTCATTAAAGGAGCGCTATGAGCTTCTTATAAAAGAGCTTGCTGATAGAGAAGAGGCACTTAGTGCTGCAAGACATGCTTTTCCTAATCAGGTTCCATCAAGGGAAGATCTTAATAAGCAGCAGGAACTTTGCCGTGAGACGCTGTCTATACGTGGAGAATATAATCAGTGTGTATTAAGTGATAACGAACTTAGAAATCTTGAAGAACTTGATGGATATTTCAATGGCAAGATTCCGTCTGATTTGGAATTTAACAAAGCCTATGATGACTTATCTATCATAGATTCTCTTCGTGATGATATTGATCGCAAGCAGATGCCATCCGATAATATTGCTCGTTTTAAGGAACTTAGTATCAAGCTTGGTGGCAATATACCAAAGGAAAGGGAGATAGATGATCTCCTTAACAATCTGTCAGAGCGTGCTGATAAGGTTCAGGAAATAAAACAAAAGGAGTCTCAGCTTGCTGTATATAAGGAAGAGCAGACAAGAAGAGACAATGAGATGAAGGAAAAGAATAGGCGAAATAAAAATTTCGCTATCATTATTGGACTGATTCTCATAGCTATGGGTATAGTAGTTTTTGTTATGATTAAGGATCAGTATTATATGGGACTACTTCCAGCAGCGGCTGGACTGGTTATGCTTATACTTGCCTTCAGAAAAACATCCAAGCAGGCAGTGGATCCTCGTATTGTATCGCTTGAAAAAGAAATAAAAGAGGATCAGGAGTTTGTTAATCTTATAGGAATGGATCTTGACGAATTCAAGAAGCGCTATGATTGGGATTATGATGCTACTCAGATGAGTTATTCTCTTCTTGATATGAAAAAGGCCATTCTTGAGTTCAATCTACTAAAGAAAGAGAAAGATCAGGATCAGACAGAGCCGCTTAAGGATCGATGCGAAAGAATCAAACAGGAATTATTAGAATTTGTTAAACGATATGAACCTGAGCTTGCAGTAAATGATGAAAGAATCGCTCAGGCCATACCAGTTATTGAGAATAAAAAGCAGGAGTATATAAGACTTAAAAATCAGTATGACAAGTGCTGTACTCTTGAGGAGCGTCTGGAGATAAAGGAGCGCAAGCTTTCAGCTTTCCTTTTATCCAATGGCTATGAGTCGGGAGAGTATGCTAAAAATCTTGCTGATATGGATAATAAGCTTTCTGTTTATATCACTGCAAGCAATGAGGTTAAGCGTGCAGCAAATCAAAAGGCTCTTTTTGAGCAGGAGATACCTGATGCGGAAGCTCTTCTTAATATAGAGGACCCTAATGAAGACAATACCATAGCCTCACTTAATGAAAGAAGACTAGAGCTTGATGAGAATCAGGATAGTATTAGAGCTACTATTGAAACATACGAAAGACAGCTTGAGGAAAAACAGGAGAAGCTTCAGAGTCTTTATGAAAAGGAGGCAGAGCTTGAACGTCTTTATGAAAAGCTAGGAAAAGCAACTGATGAATATAATATGTATGCATTGACCCGAGGATATCTAGCTAAGGCCAAGGAAAATCTGACCAACAAGTACACAGGACCTATCATGTCTGGCTTTAAAAAGCATTTGTCAATTCTTACGGGAGAGGATGCGGATATGTATCATCTTGATGCTAACATACATATGACTAGAACAGAATATGGTCTTCAGCGTGAGATAGAAAGAATGAGCCGCGGTCAGCAGGATTTGATAGGTATATGTATGCGTATGGCTCTAGTTGATGCAATGTACGGAGCCGAAAAGCCATTTATAATATTTGATGATCCATTTACCAACTTTGATTCAGAAAAAACACGTAATGGAATGGAGTTTCTTAGAAAGCTGTCCAGTGATTATCAGATTCTTTATTTTACCTGTCACGAAAGTAGAAAGGCAAAATAATGAATGGAAGTAAATTAAAGTTAATAGCTGTTATTACGATGCTTATTGACCATGTGGCATATGGTATATTATGGCGAATACCTTCAATAGGAGGTTCTTCGATTCTATATACCATTATGCGTTGTATAGGTCGACTGGCATTTCCCATATATATCTTTTTGCTTATAGAGGGTTTTAAGTATACGCGTAGCAAGTTAAAATACGCGATGAGGCTATTAATATTTTGTTTTATATCGGAGATACCATTTGACCTGGCTTTTAACGGAAGATTTTTAGAGTTAGGGTATCAGAATGTATTCTTCACACTCTTTATAGGCTTTGTAACAATATGTGCCATGGACGCGGTGTGGACAAAACTCTTTAAGTGTAATAAGGAATGTATTATTCCCACAGTGATGCTGGATGTACTCATTGTGATTGGAGGCTGCGCAGCTGCTTATTATCTTCGAACCGATTATAAGTATGCTGGAGTAATGGCCATTGTAATTATGTATCTACTACGAAAAGAGAAGAGCTTACAGGTTATTTTCGGTATATTGGCATTAACATTTATGTCTAGTTTGACAGAAATGTTTGCATTTTTCATATTACCATGTATATTAGCTTACAATGGCAAACGTGGAGCAGGGATGAAATATTTCTTTTACGCATTTTATCCAGTTCATCTTGCCCTTATATATGTGGTTGCTACACTTCTTGGTGTTAATTGTTGGTTTATATAACTAGAATATATACTAGATAAAGAAAGGTACGGAATAGGTAATGAATATTATTATCGTAGGCTGTGGAAAAGTTGGCGTTACTCTGGCTGAAAAGCTCAGCCAGGAAGAGCATGACGTCACAGTAATTGATTCTAACAGAGAAAAGGTAACAGATATAACTAACAGGCTTGATCTTATGGGTTATGTTGGTAATGGTGCCAGCTTTGAACTGCTTCGCGAAGCAGGTATTGAATCAGCTGATTTATTCATAGCTGCAACAGATCAGGATGAAATCAACCTTCTATGCTGTTTGTTTGCTAGACAGGCAGGTAAGTGTGCAACAATAGCAAGAGTTCGTAACCCTCAGTATAGAAATGAAGTTTCTTACATCAAGGAAGAGCTAGGCTTAGCCATGGTTCTTAACCCTGATTTTGATGCGGCAATGGAAATAGCCAGAATATTAAGATTTCCATCAGCCAATAATGTTGATACTTTTTCAAAGGGCCGAGTTGAGCTCATTCGTTTCCAGATAGAAGAGGATTCATTCCTTGCCAATAAGTCACTTATTGATATTGGTAAGAGCACCAAGTCCCAGGTTCTTATATGTATGATACTCAGAGGCGGAGAGGTTATTATTCCTAATGGTCGTACTGTTACAAAACCAGGTGATACTATTGGAGTTATCTGTACGCCACAGAGTGCCAAGGACTTTTTCAAGAAAGTAGGTTATGATACTCATCAGGTTAAAAATGCCATGATAATTGGCGGTAGCCGTATGGCTTATTATCTTGCAACCCTTCTCTTATATAGTGGTATATCAGTTAAGATTATAGAGCGTGAACGTGCCAGATGTGAGGAACTTAGTGAGCTTCTTCCTAAGGCTACCATTATATGTGGTGACGCTACCAACGAAGATGTTCTTCTTGAGGAAGGACTTGAAAGTGTTGAAAGTGTTATCTCGCTTACAGGTATGGATGAAGGTAATATATTCCTGTCATTATATGCCAAGAGTGTAAGTAAAGCCAAAGTTATTACAAAGATTAATAAACTTGAAGCCAGCGATATTGTGAAGAATTTCGCACTTGGAAGTATAGTTACTCCAAAGAATATTTCTTCTGACCTTGTTGTAAGCTATGCAAGAGGTAGACAGAGTTCCAGGGGAAGTAATGTTGAAACAATGTACAGACTGGAAAATGATAAGATAGAAGTCCTTGAGTTCAAGATTAAGAAGGATGCTCCAATTGTTGGCAAGCCAGTAGAGGAACTTAAGTTAAAAGATAACCTGCTTATTGCATGTGTTACTAGAAATAGTAAGGCAAGTATAGTAAATGGTAAAACTGTCATTGAGCCAGGCGATGCAGTAATAGTTCTTACAACTAACAAGGGTTACAAAGATATTAAGGATATTATTAAGTAATGAATATAGCATTTATCATTTATATAATTGGATGGATTTTGTCTATTGAAGCGGTGAGTCTTTTATTACCAGCGCTTGTAGGACTTATTTATAACGAACAGACAGGCATTTATTATCTGGTTACAGGTGTTATTTGTCTGATAATAGGCATAATTCTCACAAGAAAAAAACCAAAGAATCAGAAGCTTTTTGCAAGAGAAGGCTTCGCCCTGGTTGCTCTTTGCTGGATAGTAATGAGTTTAGTGGGTGCGCTTCCGCTGTTCTTTAGCGGTGAGATTCCTATGTTCACCAATGCACTTTTTGAAATAGTATCAGGGTTTACCACAACAGGAGCCAGTATTCTTGACGATGTGGAGGCAATGAGTCATGCAGGACTTTTCTGGAGATCATTCTCCCACTGGATTGGTGGTATGGGAGTTTTTGTATTCCTGCTTTGTATTATGCCTATGACAGGTGGTAATAATATCCATCTTATGAAGGCAGAAAGCCCTGGTCCATCAGTTGGTAAGCTTGTGCCAAAGCTTCGTGATACAGCTAAAATTTTGTATATTATCTATTTTGTACTAACAGTAGTGCTTTTCATTGCACTTTTGATTGCTAAAATGCCTCTTTTCGATGCTATTGTTACAAGTATCGGTACAGCAGGTACAGGAGGTTTTGGAATAAAGGGTGATAGTATCGGTGGATATAATGATGCTGTCCAGTGGATAGTGGCTGTTGGTATGATGATGTTTGGTATCAACTTTAACTTCTATTTCTTTCTTTTAGGCAAGAATAAAAAAGAGGCCTTTAAGATTGAGGAAGTTAGATGGTATGTATTTGCTGTTATAGCAGCAACAGTTATCATAGCATTTAACATTAGCGGTATGTGTGGAAGTCTGTATGAAGCTTTTAAGTATGCATTTTTCCAGGTTAATACACTTATTACATCAACAGGATTTGCTACTACTAATTTTGATTTATGGCCTTCATTTTCCAAGATAGTATTAGTCAGTCTCATGTTTATGGGCGCTTGTGCTGGTTCGACAGGTGGAGGTATCAAGGTATCCAGATATGTCATCATGTTTAAGGCAATTAAGCAGGAGATAGATTCATTTATTCATCCTAGAAGCGTTAAGAGCATTGAAATGGATGGAAAAGTTGTGGATAAGGCCATGGTTAAAAGTGTGTTTATGTTCCTTGGTGCTTACGCCATAATATTTACAGTATCAGCAATATTACTTAGCCTAGATAGTGATAAGAGTATTGTTACTTCATTTACAGCGGTAGTTGCCTGCCTTAGCAATATGGGACCTGGTCTTGATCAGGTTGGACCAGCCGCCAATTTTAATGGGATGACTATTTTTTCCAAGTATGTTCTTATATTTGATATGCTTGCAGGAAGACTTGAACTATTCCCAATGATTGTTTTATTCTCTCCATCATTATGGAGACGTAATAAGTAATAATAGAGGTTTTTATTAAGGGGAGGATTATTTATGTGGACAAGAAAAGAGTTAAAAGATAAAGCATGGTACATATTAAAGGATTGTTGTTATTGGAAGGCTGTACTAGTTGCTTTTATTATGGCTGCAGTAGGTGGTCTTGGTGGAAGTGGTGGTTCAGCTGGCAGTGGTGCATCAAGTGCTGGTGAAAGTGGACTAAGCGGTTCAGAGCTCACAGTTATTATTATTTTCGTTTTGGTTATTACAGTAATTGCGTTAGCTATTGGTTTTGTGTTTACAGCATTTCTATCCAATCCTGTTATTGTTGGATGTAGTCGTTTCTTTTCGCTTGCATGTCTTCAGGATGCTAATGTTAATGAAATAGGTGTTCCATTTAAGGGCGGCGTATATATGAATGTTGTAAAAACAATGTTTAGTATGACTTTTGAAGTATTTTTATGGTCACTATTGTTTGTGATTCCTGGTATTATCAAAGGTTATGAATATAGAATGGTTCGTTATATAGTGGCTGAGAATCCAACTATTTCATGGGCCGATGCCAAGGAATTATCGAAGTCAATGATGGATGGTAATAAGATGGAAGCATTTATTCTGGATTTATCATTCGTTGGATGGTATATGTTAAGTATTCTGACATGTGGTCTACTTAGTATCTTTTGGGTTAACCCATACAAGTGTTTGACAGACGCAGAGCTTTATTTAACTCTTAGAGCTAATACATTTGTTCAGCAGCCATAATATTAATATAAAAATGAAACTCTCTAGCTTAGTCTAGAGAGTTTATATTTTTTAGAGGTTTTTATGAAGATAAGCTATATTCATCACAGTGGATTTGCACTGGAACTTGAGAAAAGTATATATGTATTTGACTACTATAAAAATGCGATGCCAGATTTTGTTACTGACGCAATAAATAGTGGTAATAAAGATGTTTATATTTTTTCATCTCATGGTCACTCTGACCATTTTAACCCTGAAATATTTGATTATGAGAGTGACAATGTATATTTTATTCTTTCCAGAGACATAGAAGACAAGGTAATATACAGAGGCTGGCTTGATGGTCATGAAGGGGCTCAGGTTGAATATATAGATCCATATCAGGCCATGAATATTCAAGGAAAAAACGGTTCGCTATTATATGTTGAAACATTAAAATCGACTGATAGAGGAGTTGCTTTTTTAGTAACATCAGAAGGGAAAACTGTATATCACGCAGGTGATCTTAATAACTGGATTTTCGATGGTATGGACAAGGCAAAGCTTGGCGATATGAAAGCAAGGTACACCAGGGAAATAGATAAAATGAAGGACAGAATTATAGAAGTGGCATTTCTTCCGGTTGATTACAGACTGGGTGATTATTTTGCAGAAGGTCCATCGTACTTTTTGAAAAACACGAAGACTGCAAATGTTTTTCCGATGCATATGTGGAAGGAATATGGGTACATCGACAAGCTAAGAAAGCATGAGAAAATTCAGGGCATAGAATGCAATATATATGATGTCAATGAACCTGGTAAGTTCTGGGAAGTATAGTCAATATAGAAAATTTATATTAAAACCTCTTTACATATACTCGAATAACTGTTAATGTAGTATTAAATACTACATGTAATGGTTTGGGCGTAATTTTTGTAAAGAGGTATTTATATGAGTCCTATTTTAAATAAAACTGGTACATTTAATGGTCAGTCACTTATGGAGGAGATTTTCAATGCTGCGTCTCATGGTCTTGGGGCCATGCTTTCAGTGGCAGCCTTGGTAATCTTAGTAATATTTGCTCACTTCGGATCGGATACTATGGGTATGGTGAGCAGTATTTTGTATGGCAGCAGCCTTATTCTTTTGTATAGCTGTTCGACACTATATCATGCTGTTACCAGTAGAAAGGCTAAGACAGTGTTCCAGATTATAGACCACTGCTCCATCTTCTTGCTTATTTGGGGCACTTATGTTCCAGTTGCTTTATCGCTTATAGGAGGAACAAGGGGCTGGATACTTTTTGGAGTTCAGACAGTATGTGCTGTTATAGGAATTATTCTCAATGCCATTGATTTTAAGAGATGGAAGAAATTCTCACTTGCACTTTACCTTATTATGGGATGGTGCGTTGTAGTTAATGCTAAGATGGTACTTGAGCTCATTGATAGAGTGGGTTTAATACTTCTTTTTGGCGGCGGCATTGCCTACACAGTAGGAGTTTATTTCTACGCACATAAAAGCAGACATTTTTCACATTTTATATGGCATATGTTTGTACTTGCAGGAAGTGTGACACAGTTCTTATTTGTACTTAGATGTTGCTTATAACATAGGCATAGATGATAAATGAATAAATTAAAAGTGGGATTTTTTGTCCCACTTTTTTTATTTCCGTTATAATATAAATGTGTGAGGATTGGTATAGAGATTTTGGTTCTCTATGCCATTAAATACTTCATGGAAAGAAGGCTTGTTGATGGCAATATATAATCCAGCATCCTTAAAGGCAGAGGAATTTATTAATGACGAGGAGATAAAGGCTACCCTTGCCTATGCCGAGGAGAATAAAAATAACAGAGAATTTATTGAGTCCATACTTGAAAAGGCTAGGCCGGTTAAAAATGCTAATGGATATACATGTAATGGGCTGACTCATAGAGAGGCTAGTGTTCTACTTGCTTGTGAGATTCCAGATTTAGTTGATAAGATGTATGAGATAGCAGAGGAAATCAAGTTGGCATTTTATGGCAATAGAATTGTTATGTTTGCTCCTCTATATCTTTCCAATTATTGTGTAAATGGATGTTTATACTGTCCTTATCATTATAAGAACAAGCATATTGCTCGTAAGAAGCTGACACAGGATGAGGTCAGAGCCGAGGTCATAGCTCTTCAGGATATGGGGCACAAGAGACTGGCCATAGAGGCAGGCGAGGATCCTGTTAATAATCCAATTGAGTATATACTGGAGTGTATAAATACCATCTACAGTGTTCATCATAAGAATGGTGACATCAGAAGAGTAAATGTTAATATTGCAGCTACAACAGTAGAGAATTATAGGAAACTGAAGGAAGCCGGTATAGGCACATATATCCTGTTCCAGGAAACATATCATAAGGAAAGCTATGAGCATCTTCACCCAACAGGACCAAAGTCAAACTATGCATATCATACAGAAGCCATGGACAGAGCAATGGAAGGTGGAATTGACGATGTAGGTCTTGGAGTTTTATTTGGACTGGAAATGTATAAATACGAGTTTGCAGGACTTATCATGCATGCAGAGCATCTTGAGGCTGTGCATGGTGTGGGACCACATACCATATCAGTACCTAGAGTAAAGCATGCCGATGACATTGATCCAGAGGCTTTTGACAATTCTATATCCGATGAAATATTTACCAAGATTGCAGCGTGTATAAGGCTGGCAGTACCGTATACAGGTATGATTGTTTCTACCAGAGAGTCTGAGGAAGTACGAAAGAGACTGCTTGAAGTAGGTATATCTCAGGTGAGTGGTGCATCTCGTACATCTGTTGGTGGATATACAGAACCTGAAAGACCACATGATACGGAGCAGTTCGATGTATCTGACCAGAGAACTCTTGATGAAGTGGTTAGTTGGCTCATGGATACAGGGCATATTCCTTCTTTTTGTACAGCCTGCTACAGAGAAGGACGAACAGGAGACAGGTTTATGGCTCTTTGTAAAAATGGCCAAATTTCTAATTGCTGTCATCCCAATGCTCTTATGACTCTCGCAGAATATCTTGAGGATTATGCTTCAGAAAAAACAAAAGAGAAGGGTTATAAGATGATTGAGGCACAGCTAGCCAAGATACCAAGTGAAAATGTTAGAAATATAACTCTTCAAAATATTGAAGCAATAAAAACATCAAATAGGCGTGATTTTAGATTTTAATAGTAATTAATGATGAGCAAAAACAATCTATCAGATAAAACTAAATATATTAGGTTGTATGAAGTTCTTAAGGATAGGATTATTTCAGGTATATATCCTTGTGGCAGTAAGTTGCCATCCAAGCGTATTCTTTCCGAGGAAAGCAATATTAGCTTAGTTAGCGTGGAACACAGCCTGAATCTTCTTATTGATGAAGGCTACATCGAAGCCAGAGAACGAAGAGGATACTATGTTATTTATAAAGAGACAGATGGATTTGCAGGGCAAAATACCCTGTTAGAAATTCCTGAAACTAGCATATCCGTTTCAACCGATGAAGTTGATCTTTTTCCGATATCTGTATATGCCAAGACCATGAGAAAGGTCCTTAGTGAATATAATGAGCAGATATTTACAAGGTGCCCGGCTGAGGGAAGTGTAAGGTTAAGACAGGCAATAGCGGGATATCTAGGCAGGAGCAGAAATATAAGAGTACCGTATGAACGAATAGTCATAGGTTCAGGCTCTGAATATTTATATGGGCTTGTACTTCAGATGCTCGGAAGCGATAGAAGATATGCCATAGAAAAGCCATCTTATGAAAAGATTGAGCAGGTATACAATGCGCATAATATATATCCAGAAGGACTTCCACTTAGAAGAGGCGGCATAGATAGTAACAGTTTATCAGCCACTAAGGCCAATGTTTTGCATGTATCTCCGTTTAGAAGTTATCCAACTGGTATCACTGCGTCAGCAACAAAGCGTGCAGAATATATTAGTTGGTCGAGTATAGATAACAGATTGATTATAGAAGACGATTTTGAATCAGAATTCTCTGCACTTACCAAGCCTGAGGATACTGTGTTTGCCCTGTCTCCATATGACAATGTTATATATATTAATTCATTTTCCAAGACAATAGCGCCATCGCTAAGAATAGGTTATATGATTTTACCAGAAAAGCTTATGGAGCTTTTTAAGAAAAAAGTTGGTTTTTATTCATGTACTGTACCAAGCTTTGATCAGTTTGTGTTGGCTGAATTTATAGATCACGGAGAATTTGAACGACACATAAACAGAGTACGCCGGTATAAACGAAAAAATAAGAATTAATTTTAGTAAGTTATTTGTATTAGGAAGAAGGTTGAGTATGAATAATGTACCATCAGGAGAAAGATTACATATTGGCTTTTTTGGCAAGCGTAATGCTGGTAAATCCAGTTTGGTAAATGCTGTACTTGGCCAGGATCTATCCATAGTAAGTGATGTTGCTGGAACTACTACTGATCCTGTGAAGAAAGCCATGGAGCTTCTTCCGCTTGGGCCAATAGTTATAATAGATACTCCTGGGCTTGATGATGAGGGAGAGCTAGGCGAAAAGCGAGTAGAGAAGACGAGAGATATACTTGGGCAGTGTGATATAGCAGTTGTTGTAGTCGATGTAACACTTGGACTTGGTGAACTTGAAAATGCACTTATCACTGAGCTGAAGGCAAGAAATATTCCATATATTGTTGTGCTAAATAAAATGGATATGCTTAGCAGACAGGGGTTCCTTGGTATTTCAGGCAACAAAGATGAGCATATATCAGTATCTGCTTATGATGCAGTCAGTATAGAAAGGCTGAAGGAGAAAATTATAAAACTTGCTCCTTGTGATAAAGAAAAATATATTGTCAGCGACCTGGTGGATGAAGGTGATAGCGTTGTGCTGGTCATACCCATTGATGAAGCTGCTCCGAAGGGAAGGATAATATTGCCACAACAATTAGTGCTACGTGAATTATTAGATAAGAAATGTAATGCTATCTGTTGCCAGGTTCAGACACTTTCAGGAATACTGAATAATCTGAAAAATCCTCCTTCGATGGTCATTACAGATTCCCAGGCTATTAAAGAAGTGGCTGCAATAGTGCCAGAATCAGTCAGACTTACAACATTTTCGATTCTTATGGCCAAGTACAAAGGGGATTTTGATTTTCTTCTTAGTGGAGCAGGTGCCATTGATTCACTTTGTGAAAATGACAAAATACTTGTCTCCGAGGCTTGTTCACATCACAGGCAGTGTAATGATATTGGAACAGTAAAGATTCCTGCGCTACTCCAAAAGTATACTGGGAAAACATTTGATTTTTCTTTTACATCGGGCGGAGAATTTCCTGAAGATATCAGTGAATATAAGCTGATTATTCATTGCGGAGCATGTATGATTAATGAGGCTTCCATGAAATCTAGAATGGACAAGGCCAAAGAAAAACATGTTCCGATGATTAATTATGGTATGCTATTTGCAAAAATTAATGGGATTTTATTTAGAATCTCTAATAATTTTGTATAGGCAAATTATTTATCTTATGATAAGATACAAAATTAAAGTGTAAAAATTATCTTTACAAAAGGAAGGAAAGAATTATGTTTAAAATTTTGAAGGCTGAGATGCTTACAGATAACATCTACCTCATGGAAGTAGAGGCTAAGCGTGTTGCTGCCAACTGTCTTCCAGGTCAGTTCGTTATCGTAAGAACAGATGAAGAGAGCGAAAGAATCCCATTAACAATCTGTGATTACAACAGAGAAAAGGGTACAGTTACTATCGTTTTCCAGATAGTAGGTGCTGGTACACAGATTATGTCTGGTCTTAAGGCTGGAGACAGCTTTGCAGATTTCGTAGGACCTCTTGGTTGTCCTTCAGAATTTTGTAACGAGCCAATAGATGAATTAAGAAAGAAGAACATTCTCTTTGTAGCTGGTGGTGTTGGTACAGCTCCAGTATATCCACAGGTTAAGTGGCTTAAGGAGAATGGTGTTAATGCTGATGTTATCGTAGGTGCTAAGACTAAGAGCATTCTTATCCTTGAGAAGGAGATGGAGGCAGTAGCTGGTAACCTTTACGTTACAACAGATGACGGTTCTTATGGAAGAAGCGGTATGGTTACAACAACTATTCAGGATCTTGTTAATGAAGGCAAGAAGTATGATGTATGTGTTGCAATCGGACCAATGATTATGATGAAGTTCGTATGTAAGCTTACTAAGGAGCTTAATATTCCAACAGTAGTATCACTTAACCCAATCATGGTTGATGGTACAGGTATGTGTGGTGCTTGTAGAGTAACAGTTGGTGATGAAGTTAAGTTCGCTTGTGTTGATGGACCAGAGTTCGACGGACACAAGGTTAACTTCGATGAGGCTATGCGTCGTCAGACATTATACAAGACAGCAGAAGGTAGAGCATTCCTTGCAGCTAAGGAAGGCGATACACACCACGGCGGATGTGGTCAGTGCAACTAATTTAATCATACAATTGTTAATATAAGGAGTACAAAATGGAAGTAGATGTAATGAAGAAAATTCCTGTACGTGAGCAGGATCCTAAGGTAAGAGCAACAAACTTTGAGGAAGTTTGTTTAGGATATAATAAAGAAGAGGCTATGTGCGAGGCAACAAGATGTATTAACTGTAAGAACGCACAGTGTGTACAGGGTTGTCCTGTATCAATCAACATTCCTGGTTTCGTTGAGCAGGTTAAGGAAGGTAACTTTGAAGAGGCTTACAAGATTATCAGTGAGTCTTCAGCACTTCCAGCTGTATGTGGTCGTGTATGTCCTCAGGAGAGCCAGTGTGAAGGTAAATGTATCAGAGGTATCAAGGGTGAAGCGATTTCAATCGGTAAGCTTGAGAGATTCGTAGCTGACTGGGCTAGAGAGAATGGTGTTAAGCCAGAACCAGCTAAGGAGAAGAATGGTAAGAAGGTTGCAGTTATCGGTTCAGGTCCTGCAGGTCTTACATGTGCTGGTGACCTTGCAAAGCTTGGTTATGATGTAACTATTTTCGAGGCACTTCATAAGGCAGGTGGTGTACTTGTATATGGTATTCCAGAGTTCCGTCTTCCTAAGGATGCAGTAGTTGCTAAGGAAATTGAGAACGTAAAGAGCCTTGGTGTTAAGATTGAAACAGACGTAGTAATTGGTAAGGCTACTACAATAGAGCAGCTCATGGAAGATGAGGGATTCGATGCAGTATTCATCGGTTCAGGTGCAGGTCTTCCTAAGTTCATGGGTATCCCAGGTGAGAATGCTAATGGTGTATTCTCTGCCAATGAGTACCTTACAAGAAGTAACCTCATGAAGGCATTTGATGAGAACTCTACAACACCTATCATGAGAGCAAAGAAAGTTGCAGTAGTTGGTGGCGGTAACGTTGCTATGGATGCAGCTCGTACAGCTCTTAGACTTGGTGCAGAGGTTCATGTAGTATATAGACGTTCTGAAGCAGAGCTTCCAGCCAGAGTTGAAGAAGTTCATCACGCTAAGGAAGAGGGTATCATCTTTGATCTTCTTACTAATCCAACAGAAATTCTCTCAGATGAGAACGGTTGGGTAAGTGGTATCAAGTGTATCAAGATGGAGCTCGGTGAGCCAGATGCATCTGGTAGACGTCGTCCAGTAGAAGTAGAGGGTAGCGAGTTTGTTATCGATGTTGACGCAGTTATCATGTCACTTGGTACATCACCTAATCCACTTATCTCTTCTACAACAAAGGGTCTTGAGATCAACGGTAGAAAGTGTATCGTTGCTGCAGAAGATACAGGTGCTACATCTAAGGCTGGTGTATACGCTGGTGGTGATGCAGTTACAGGTGCTGCTACAGTTATCCTTGCTATGGGAGCTGGTAAGGCTGGTGCAAAGGGTATTCACGAGTACCTCAGCAAATAATTAAAAATTTATTATGCCCTGGTCGAGAGGCCAGGGCATTTTCTTTTGTGCAACAAAAAAACACCACGAGGCTTCGTGGTGCTTGTAGCATATTAAAATATCAATTAAATACTTACATCAAAATTGCCACCAATATATGGAGTAACACTTCTCTCCATTGCAGCGGCGTCAATCATTTGAACAAGGCTGTTGCCCTCAGCTTCTCTAGTGTCAAGGGACTTACTGAGCATAGCTGTGCTAAACTCATTACTAATTTTAGCCTGTGATAATCCCATTGATAATGCAGCTATATCCATTGTTATCCCACCTTTCTTTTAATAGTATATAGATTATCATATATTCCAGGGCTATTTTCAAGTATAAAAGTGACGTAAATATGTTATGATTATTGGTAGTTTTTTCAGTTTATAAATTGTTAGGAATTGTTATGAAGGTAATAAATGTTTTAGGCGTTAAAATAAAAGATTTTCCATTAAAAGAGCTACTTATGAAGAGCTCTGATTATATGTCTGTGCCAGGTGTACATACTCTGTCATGGCTTTCTGCCAATACGCTTCTTACAGTTAGCGAGAATGCGGAGCAGACTGACTGGATTAATGATCTGGATTTAATGATATGTGATCAGGCAGGAATACTAAAAAGTGGCCGAGCTGCCAGTCAGCTTCACCAGGATGGTAAGAGTCAGGATTTTATGAATAATTATCTCAATTATCTTACTCACGCCAAGGCACCTATCGTACTTATCAGTGATGATGAGAATCGTATGCGTCAGTTCAAAAAAATGCTTAGACTTCATAATAATAAGCTTCATATCATCAATGATTTTATTATTAGTGATCTTGAGGCTTTAGATGATCTTTTCAATGATATCAATACAGAATTCCCAAGAGTGGTATTCACATGTCTTAGCTGGACGACTCAGGGACCTTTATTTGAAGAAGCAAGGAGAATGTCCAGCGCGTCGATGTGGGTAGGTTTTCTTCCCGAAATGGTTGCGGAAATGCAGGGTGATAAAAGTGCCAGGAGTGAAGGCTTTTTTGAGAGATTTCTTTTTGGACGAAGAGTTGCGAGTTATGAAAAGGGTACAAATCGTCCTTTAAAATAACAACTTTATACGAAATATATAAGAAATGTATAAAAAACATATATTTTTAAGTAGATTTTTTTGTGTATTTGTTTTAAAATGTGTCTAAGGATGTGAAAACTATAAAAATTCTTTTTTATCGGTTTGGTTATTTTGTATATATGATGGAGGATTAATATGATTTCAAACCAGATCTTACAAAACACAATTGACGGGATGACCAGTATAGCGCATGTTGAACTTATGGTTACAGACACAGATGGTAGATGTGTTGTTACTACTATGAAGAATAAAACTAATCATGAGTCTGCAGTTGTTGAGTTTGTAAATTCTGCAGCAGATAGTCAGGAAATACAGAAGTGTCAGTTCTTCAAGATTTTTGATGAGCAGCAGCTTGAGTATATCCTTATTGCTGATGGTGCTGGCGAGAATGCTCATATGGTTGGAAAGATGGTTGCCTTCCAAATCCAGAACCTCCTAGTTGCATACAAGGAAAGATATGACAAGGATAATTTTGTTAAGAATCTTCTTCTTGATAATTTACTTCTTGTTGATATTTATTCCAGAGCTAAGAAGCTTCACCTTCAGATCGATTTGAAGCGTGTAGTTATGATTGTTGAAACATCATCAGGTAAGGACGCCAACCTTTTAGAGATGGTTAAGGACTATGTGGGTCTTGCAGGTTCCAAGGAAATAGTTACAGCAGTTGATGAAAACAACGCCATTATTGTAATGGAACTTCCTGATGAGCAGAGTATCAAGGATATTGAGAAGAATGCACGTGGTATTGTATCGCATCTCACAAAGGAAGGCTTAGAAGGCGTAAGAGTAGCTTATGGTACTATTGTTGATGAAATCAAGGAAGTGAGCCGTTCATACAAGGAAGCTAAGATGGCGCTTGATATAGGAATTATCTTCTTTGAGGAGAAGGATGTTATTCCTTATAGTGAACTTGGAATTGGTCGTCTTATTTATCAGCTTCCATTCCCACTTTGTCAGATGTTTATCAATGAGATTTTTGGAGACAAGAATCCTGATGATTTTGATGAGGAAACACTTAGTACTATCAACAAGTTTTTTGAAAACAGCTTGAACGTATCTGAAACATCAAGACAGTTATTTATTCATAGAAATACTCTTGTATATCGTCTTGATAAGCTTCAGAAGAGTACAGGTCTTGACCTTAGAGTATTCGAGGATGCTATAACATTTAAGATTGCTCTTATGGTAGTTAAGTACATGAAATATATGGAAAGTACAGAGTTCTAGGATAATACTAGGCTTTGTGATGGAGTTTTAAATGGCTAATAATAAAAAGCAGTTAGAGGATACTGAAGAACTAAGACGTGTGATTAGTGAACTTCAGGCCAAGGTTGATGCCATGGAAAAGGAAGACTCAATTGATAACAGTGAGGCTGGTGTGCTTGCATCAGGTGAATATGTTGAAGAGTCCTATGTGGCATACAGACTAGAGGATGATCAGGTTGAAAGTCAGGAAGATCAGATAGACGATCAACAGGACGATCAGCTCATGGAGCATGAGCAGTATGATTCGGAGCAGTATGATCCGGAAGAAAGCTATGCTTCTGAAGATGTTCCAGAAGATATTTATGACGAGGATCCTGCTTCCTATGAAGAAGCCGAGGTAATCGAGGAGCCAGTCAAAAAGAAAAAGAAGAAGAAAAAAAGATCTTCTGCAAGTGAGGATATCATTATCTCTATGGATAATGTTACCATGTCATATGAAAAGAACATACCAGCTCTTGATAACGTAAGTCTCAAAATCAAGAGAGGTGAGTTCGTATTTATAGTTGGTTCGAGTGGATCTGGTAAGTCCACTCTTATTCGTTTGCTTCTTCGAGAAATCAAGCCTACCAGCGGCAAGATTATGGTCAATGGTCTTCAGGTAGATAAGATTCGACATTACAAGATTCCTAAGCTTCGTAGAAGTATGGGTATTGTATTCCAGAATTTCCGATTATTAAAAGACAGAAATGTATATGAGAACGTGGCATTTGCACAGCGTATTATTGAGGCGCCAAGACGTGAAATGAAAAAGAACGTCACAGCGGCTCTTAAAATCGTTGGTCTTGCCAGCAAATACAGATCCAAGCCATCAGAGCTTTCAGGTGGTGAGCAGCAACGAGTTGCTTTGGCCAGAGCCCTTGTTAACAAACCACCAATTCTTCTTTGTGATGAGCCTACTGGTAATCTGGATCCTAAGAATACCATTGATATCATGAATCTTCTTGATGAAATCAATCAGAATGGTACAACAGTTTTGGTTGTTACTCACAATGACAAGATTGTTAATGATATGCAGAAGCGAGTTATTACTATTCGTAATGGTATTTTAGTAAGTGATGAAGAAAAGGGTGTATATATAGATGAAGATTAGTACATTTTTTTACTGCATAGGGCAGGGTGTGAAAAGTACCTTTAAGAATAAGTGGTTTACTCTTGCTTCTATAGCAACAATTAGTGCGTGCCTATTTCTTTTTGGCATATGCTATTCGATTGTTGTCAATTTTCAGCATATGGTAAGAGCTGCCGAAGAAGGTGTATCTGTTACAGTATTTTTTGAAGCAGGACTTCCTGAAGAGCAGATTCTTAGCATAGGCGATCAGATAAAACTGCACTCAGCAGTTGCCAGAGCTGAGTATATTTCAGCTGATATGGCATGGGAGAGTTTTAAGACAGAGTATCTTGGAGAGTATGCAGATGGATTCACTGAGAATCCTCTTGAGAATTCTGCCAACTATCAGATATATATGAATGATGTATCAAGACAGCCAGAACTCGTTACCTTCCTTGAAACAATTCCAGGTGTTCGTAGAGTTAACAGATCAGAGATAACAGCCAATGCTTTTAGTAGTGCCAATACACTTATTACATATGTATCAGTTGGTATTATAGGAATTCTTCTCTGTGTATCTATTTTCCTTATTTCCAACACAGTTACTATTGGTATTGCTGTTCGTAAGGATGAGATTGCGATTATGAAATATGTGGGTGCCACAGATTTCTTTGTTCGTTCCCCTTTTGTTATTGAGGGTATTATTATTGGTGCAATTGGATCATTAGTTCCACTTGCAGTAATATACCTCATGTATAACAGGGTTATTGAATATGTTGTTAATAGATTTTCCAAGTTAACTTCACTTATTTCATTTATTCCGGTTAATGAAGTTTTTAGTGACCTTATACCAATCTCAATAGTACTTGGTATAGGTATTGGATTCTTTGGTAGTGCTATAACTGTTAGAAAACATTTAAGAGTATAATTTTGGATTTTAAGATTAATTAAGAGTATGAAGACTAGAATATTTAAAAGCTTATGTGTGTTACTCATACTTGGAGCTGTAATTCATAATAGTACCATATATTCCATGGCAACTAATGGAGAAGCTACTTCATCAGATGAGCAGTCAGAAGGAAATAGTTCAGATAGTAGTACGTCTGATGCTGATATAGAAGCACTCCAGCAGAGTATACAGGATAAGCAATCAGAATTGCAGAAGCTTCAAAATGAAAAAACTTCAATTCAGTCGAACAAAACTAATGCAGAGGCTGTGATAAAGAATCTTGAAGCGAGTAAGCAGGAGGTCAATAGTTATATTACTGAAATGGATGCTGAGCTTACAGCTATCCAGTCTAATATTGATGACCTCAATAGTCAGATAGAAGTAAAAACTGCTGACATAGAACAAACAAAGATTGAGCTTGAAGAGGCAGAAGCCACTGAGGCTGCTCAGTATGAGGCTATGAAGGAGCGTATTCGCTTTATGTATGAAAGTGGCGACTCTATGTATCTTGAGCTACTTATTACAGCTGACTCATTTGGTGACATGCTTAATAAAGCAGAGTACATTGAGCAGCTTTCTTCTTATGACAGAAAGATGCTAGAGGAATATAAACTGACAGTAGAGCTTACTAGTGCAGTTAAGGTTCAGCTTGAGGCTGAAGAAGAGGTACTAGAAGAGGCCAAGGCTGCTGCTGAGGAAGAGCAGGAGACCATGAATGCTCTTATTGCAGAGAAAGAAGCTCAGCTTGCTGTGTATGAGACTGATATTGCCAACAAGCAGGCCGCAATTGATGAGTATGATGCAGAACTTCAGGCCAAGGCTGAGGTTATTGGCGCTATTGAGGCTGTTATTGCCGCAGAAAGAGAACAGCTCGCAGAAGCCAATCGTATAAAATACGATGGCGGTATGTTTACCTGGCCAGCACCACAGTATGTTCGTATATCATCGGAATTTGGAAAGCGTATGCATCCTACACTTGGAGTTGAGAAATTCCATGAAGGACTTGATATGGCGGCTCCAGGTGGATCACCTATTTTGGCAGCTTATTATGGCAAGGTTGTAGCAGCTGGTTATACCAATGCTATGGGTAATTATATAATTATTGATCATGGTGATTCTTTATTTACTATCTATATGCATGCTTCTGCACTTTATGTTTCTAAAGACGAGTATGTTTCTGCAGGTCAGAAAATTGCTGCAGTCGGTTCTACAGGACGAAGCACAGGTAATCATCTTCATTTTGGTGTTCGTCTTAATGGAGAATATGTTAGCCCTTGGAATTATTTATAGGATAGGGGAGTATAAAAGTGGAAAAGAAACAATTTGCAATAGGCCTTGTAACAGGTGTGCTTATTACAGCATTTCTCGTAGCTGTTGGACTATCGGCCAAAATAATTTACAACAATTTAAATGATAAAACAGCTGCTATCAAGCAGGCAGAGGCCAGAGAACAGACAGCCAAAGAGATATCCGATAAAAACAATAAATCGGCAACTACTATTCTTTCTGATGAGGACTTTCTCAAAAAAGTTATGCTCATGGAGAATATGATAGACCTTTATTATATTGATGACGTTGCTGCGGATGATCTTAAAGAAGGAGTTTATGATGGTATCATGGCTTCTATTGATGATCCATATGCTTGCTATTACAACGAAAAAGAACTTGAGGATATGACTCAGGATATGACAGGTGTATTTTTTGGTATAGGAGCAGTACTTATGCTTGACCAGGATTATAGCTGTCCTAAGGTCACAGGTATTATAGCGAATAGCCCTGCATCAGAAAGTGAGCTTCGTATTGATGATTTAATAGTCAAAGTTGATGGAACAGATATTGTAGGTATGGAGCTTTCAGAGGGCGTAGACCTTATAAAGGGACCTGAGAATACTGATGTTACACTTACTATTATTCGAAGAGCAACTGGTGAGGAATTCGAGATAACCATAACAAGACGTAAGGTTGAGACACCATCTGTTACCTATGAGATGCTCGAGGATGATATAGCATATATAGCAATTTCAGAGTTCTCTGATAATACTACTGATCAGTTTTCTGATGCCCTTAAAGATGTTAGAAGTCAGGGTATGAAAGCTCTTATCATTGATTTGAGAGGTAATCATGGAGGTGTTCTTGGTGCAGCAGTTGGTATTGCATCCGAAATACTTCCAAAGGGTACCATAGTATACACAGAAGATAAGTATGGTAAGAGAGATGAGTATAAATCACCAGGCGATAAAGAAATAGATGTTCCAATGGTTGTTCTTATTAACGGTGAGAGTGCCAGTGCATCAGAGATTTTGGCAGGTGCTATTAAGGACTATGGAGTAGGCAAACTTATGGGTACAACATCCTTTGGGAAGGGTATTGTACAACGAGTTATAAGTCTTGGTGATGGCTCGGCTATCAAGCTCACGGTAAGCCATTATTACACACCTCTTGGTAATGATATCCACAAGGTTGGTATTGAGCCAGATATAGAGGTTGAATTTGACATTGATGCTTATCTTGAAGATGTTAACAGCGACAATCAGAAGGATGAGGCCATCAGGTATCTGAAGGAGCAGCTTGAACAATAATTAAGCTCATTCCACGATATCAATATTTAAAGTGGTGCTAATTCAATTTATTTTTGATATAAGAGATGACTATTATATTCATATATCAAAACCATATATAAATAAAAGGAGGACAATATGGAAGGATTTACAGTATTAGCCATTGCTGTAGTAGCAATTATTTTGGTGGTTATCCTATTTGCTATGGGATATGTCAAGGCTCCACCAGATATGGCATATATTATTTCAGGTATTAAGAAAAAATCAAAGGTAGTTATTGGTAAGGCAGCAGTTCGTATACCTTTCTTCGAAAGATTAGATAAGTTAAATCTTAGACTTATTCCTATCGATGTTAAGACAAGCAACTCTGTACCAACAGCAGACTATATTAACATTAGCGTAGATGCTACAGTCAATATTAAGGTAAGTAACAATCCTGATAAGCTTCGCCTTGCAGCAGAGAACTTCCTTAACAAGCCAACAGAGTATATTGCAGCAGTTGCAAGAGAAGTACTTGAAGGTAATGTACGTGAAATCGTTGGTAAAATGAGACTTGAGGAAATGGTTTCTGATCGTCAGAAATTCGCTAATCTTGTAAAAGAGAATGCTGAGCCAGATCTTGCAGCTATGGGTCTTGATATCATAAGCTTCAATGTCCAGAACTTTATTGATGGCAATGAAGTTATTGAGAACCTCGGTATTGATAATATTGTTAAAATCAAGAAGTCAGCTGCTATTGCAAGAGCAGAGTCAGAAAGAGATATCAAGGTTGCGCAGGCAGCTGCTGATAAGGAATCTAATGATGCTGCAGTTGCTGCACAGACTGAGATTGCAAAGAAGCAGAATGAACTTGCTATCAAGAAGTCAGAACTCCAGATGGAGTCAGATACAAAGCGTGCTATGGCTGATGCTGCTTATGAAATCCAGAAGGAAGAGCAGCGTAGAACAATCGAAATCACAACAGCCAATGCTAACATTGCCAGACAGGAACGTGAAATCGAGTTAAAGCAGAAAGAAGTTCAGGTTAAGGAGCAGGCTCTTGAGGCTGAAGTCAAGAAACAGGCAGAGGCTGAAAAGTACGCAGCTCAGCAGAGATCAGATGCAGCTCTTTACCAGAGACAGAAGGAAGCAGAAGCTAAGCAGTATGAAATGCAGCGTGCAGCTGAGGCCAAGAAAGCTCAAGCTGAAGCTGAGAGATATTCCAAGGAGCAGGAAGCTGCTGGTATTAAAGCAGTCGGTGAAGCTGAAGCGTCAGCTATTGCAGCTAAGGGTCTTGCTGAAGCTGAAGCAATGGAAAAGAAGGCCGAGGCATATGCTAAGTATAACAAGGCCGCAGTTGCTGAAATGATGATTGGAGTTCTTCCAGAAATCGCAGCCAAGGTTGCTGAACCACTTTCACAGATTGATAAGATTACAATCATTGGTGGTGGTGAAGGAAGTAACGGTGTAGATCAGGTTGCTGGTAACGTACCTGTAGTTATGGCCAAGGTTTTTGAAGCTATGAAGCAGGCAACAGGTATTGATATGGCAAATATTATTAATGCTGATTCATATGATGCAAAGGTTAATAGAAATATTAACGTAACAGGTGTTGATGATTTGAAGGTTGTTGTATCTCCAGATGGAGAGGTAAAGACTTCAGTAGCCTCAACACCAATTGAATAAGTTTTATTGTAAGTATGATAGGCCAATGACATAGAATGTCATTGGCCTATTTAAGCATTTTATTAAGACTATTTTTAGAAGACTTTTACTAAGTTTTATATTTTGATTTTTGAAGTGATTATTTATGAAAACTATAAGCGAGATAAACAAAACCATAGATGAGCTATATCAGTCAGGTAAGATAGATGAAGCAGAAAAGTATATGCTAACAGAGCTTGATCAGGCTAAGAGTGCTGGAAACCAGGAGATACAAATGGTTTTAACGTATACACTAGCTGATTTTTATAGAGCAGCCGGTAAATATGATGCCTCTGAGGAAAAGTATCTTGAAAGCGAGGCAATCATGAAAGCCTGTAATATGACAGGCACAAGAGATATGGCAGCGGTTCTATTTAATCTCGCCAATATATATAGACTTACTGGTAAGCTTGATGAAGCCTATCAGTATTTTGATAAAACATATCATGTTATAGAGATATGTGGTGACGACAATTATTTCCTTAGCTACTATAACAATTTATCAGCACTGCATCAAAGTGCAGGAAAGCTGGAGGAATCCATTGATTGCCTTAAGAAGGCATTATATATAACTGATCAGAAAATGAATGATGATCTAAGAAGTGCTATGGCAAGAACGAATCTGGCGGCAGCATTACTTAGGTTAAAAAGAGCAGATGAGGCAAAGGAACACTTGCAGGCAGCCATATCTTTTTATGAGTCAAGACCTCATACTGATTATCACTATAGTACAGCGCTTTCTGCCATGGGTGATGTATGCATGGTCAAGGGTGATTTGGATAGTGCAGCTGAGTATTTTGAAAGAGCTTTGCCAGAGATAGAGCAGCATATGGGACAAAATCAGTTTTACAGCATAGTCTCCGACAATTTGGAAAGTGTCTATAAGATGATGGGTGGCAAGCCAGGCAAATAAGCCAGATTTGTGGATTGGGTGATTAAATGAAAAAAATCAGAGAACGAATATTTCATATTATACAAATTGGTGATAAAAGCGACCTTCCAAGCAGGGTTTTTGATATTATCATAGTTTTTGTAATTGGCATTAATATAGCAGCAACTCTTTTTGCAACATTTGAAGAGTCAGCGCCGTATACCAATATTATTAATCAGATAGAAACGGTAACAGTTATATTCTTTACTGCCGAGTATATTCTTCGTATCTGGACTGCTGATTATTTGTACCCAAACAAGAAGAAGCCGCTAGCTATTCTTGCATTTGTATTTTCATTTTATGGAATAGTGGATTTTTTAACATTTTTTCCATTCTACTTACCAATAGTATTCCCAACAGGAATAGTGGCTCTTCGTGTATTTAGAGTAATAAGAATATTTAAGCTGTTTAAAATTAATCCTAATTACGATGCATTCAATGCAATTGTTGATGTCATTAATGAAAAGAAAAATCAGATGCTGTCGTCTTTCTGTATGATACTGATTCTTATGTTAGCGTCTTCACTTTGCATGTATTCACTTGAGCATGAGGCGCAGCCTGAGAATTTCCGCAATGCATTTTCAGGAATATGGTGGTCGGTATCAACACTTCTGACGGTTGGTTATGGCGACATTTATCCGATAACTGTGCTTGGAAAAATAATGGCAATATTCATATCATTTCTAGGAGTTGGAATGGTAGCTATCCCAACAGGTATTATTTCTGCTGGATTTGTAGAGCAATATACCAAACAGCGTACCATGTACAATAAGGTTGAGCATGGCGCACTTAAGCTTGTTACTGCGGTAATGAATGAGAAGCATCCATGGTGTGGAAAGCTTGTAAAAGACCTGATATTACCACCACAGCTTATTATGGTAGTTATTATCAGAGATGGTGATGATATTGTACCTCGTGGTGAGACAAAGCTACTTGACGATGATGTGCTTGTATTTGGAGCTAGTAGTCAGGAATTTGATGATGAATTAGAGCTTAATGAGTTAATTATTAAGGATGAACACGAGTGGGTAGGTAAGGCCATTAAGGATCTGGATATATCACGACTTCAGCTATTAGTTATGATTAAGCGTAAAAATAAAACTATTATTCCAAATGGTCATACAGTTATAAAAAAAGGTGACCATGTTGTTGTTTATAATAAGCGTAAAGACTAGAAAAAACCGGTCGAAATGTCTTATAATATAAGGATGTAGCATAGGGGTATTCTGTGCTTTGGGGTTAATGACAAAAGGAGGGTTACATTATGGCAATGCAGAATTATTCAGGTGAGCAGGATTTACAATATCATCTTCAGATAAGACCTGGTGATGTGGGAAAGTATGTTATTCTTCCAGGAGATCCTAAGAGATGCAAGAAGATAGCAGAGTACTTCGATGATGCCAGACTTGTTGCTGATAGTAGAGAGTTTGTTACATACACGGGTTATCTTGATGGAGAAAAGGTGAGCGTTACAAGTACAGGTATTGGTGGACCATCAGCTTCAATTGCTCTTGAAGAGCTGGTTCTTTGCGGAGCTGATACCTTTGTACGTGTTGGAACCTGTGGTGGTATCGATATAGATGTATGTGGTGGTGATGCGGTTATTGCTACTGGTGCAGTTCGTAATGAAGGAACAAGTAGAGAATATGCACCAATAGAATTTCCAGCAGTAGCTAATCTTGATGTAACCAATGCACTTGTAGCTGCCGCAAAGGATCTTGAGTATACATATCATGCTGGTATCGTGCAGTGTAAGGATGCATTTTATGGACAGCATTGTCCAGAAAGAATGCCTGTTTCATATGAGCTTGAGAATAAATGGGAAGCGTGGATACGTCTTGGTGTGAAGGCTTCTGAAATGGAATCGGCTGCATTATTTGTGGCAGCAAGTCACCTAAGAGTTCGCTGTGGTTCTGTTTTCCTTGTTATGGGTAATCAGGAAAGACAGAAAAAGGGTATGGAGAACATCATATGCCATGATACAGAGGGCGCTATTAAAATAGCCGTGGAAGCTATTCGCAAGATGATTAGGGAAGACAAGGCTAAGTCAGGTGCTAATAAGACTATGTCAGGCAAGGCAGCGCCAGGAGGCATTGCGTATGAAGAAATATAAGAGAGTATTTGTTATAGTCCTCGATTCTCTGGGCGTAGGTGCTATGCCTGATAGTGCAGACTTTGGGGATATAGATGTTGATACATTTGGTCATATTGCGAAATTTCGTGAGGAGTCTGGCAAGGGCTTCAATATACCAAACCTGGTTAAGTTTGGTATAGGTAATCTTCATGCTATGCCAGGAGTACCTAAGGTTAGTGAGCCAATGGCAAAATACTGCAAGCTTTCCGAGAAAAGCTGTGGTAAGGATACAATGACAGGCCACTGGGAAATGATGGGATTATATATTACCAAGCCATTTCAGACATTTACCGATACAGGATTTCCTAAGGAGCTTATTGATGAACTCGAAAGATTGACGGGTAGAGAAGTAATCGGCAATAAATCAGCCAGTGGAACCGTTATATTAGATGAGCTTGGTGAGCAAGAGATTAATGAAGGTAAGCTTATAGTTTATACCTCGGCCGATTCGGTTCTTCAGATATGCGGAAACGAAGAGACTATGGGTCTTGATAATCTGTATAAGTATTGTGAGATTGCAAGAGAACTTACTATGCGTGATGAGTGGAAGGTCGGACGTGTTATTGCAAGACCATATATAGGCAGTAAACGTGGTGAGTTTGTTAGAACTGCCAATCGTCATGATTATGCACTTGAGCCATTTGGTAAAACAGCACTTAATGCACTTAAGGATGCTGGACTTGATGTTATCAGTGTTGGTAAGATCAACGATATATTTGTTGGACAGGGTATTACTGAGTCCAATAAATCCGAGTCTTCCGTTCATGGTATGGAGCAGACCATAGAAATAGCCAGAAGAGATTTTAATGGACTATGTTTTACTAATCTGGTTGATTTTGATGCCAAGTGGGGACATAGACGTAATCCAGAAGGTTACGCAGCTGAGATAGAAAGCTTTGATGAGAAGCTTGGAATATTGTTAAAAGTCTTACGTGAAGATGATTTGCTTATATTAACAGCGGATCATGGTAATGACCCAACATATACCGGAACAGACCATACAAGAGAAAAGGTTCCATTTCTTGCGTATTCACCTGGAATATCAGGTGGCAATATAGAGGATATGGATACCTTTGCGATTATTGGCAATACCATAGCAGATAATTTTGGTGTTGCTATGCCTTGCGATACGATAGGTCAGTCCATACTGGATAAATTAATATAAGGAATAAAGGATTATAAAATGACAAAGGAAGAAATACTTAGTCGCGTGGATCATACTCTGCTAAAGCAAGGATCCACATGGCAGCAGATTAAAGTAATACTTGATGAAGCCATGGAGGCTCACACAGCGTCAGCGTGTATACCACCATATTTTGTTAAGAAGGCCAAGGAATATGTTGGTGACAGATTACCAATATGTACAGTTATTGGTTTTCCTAATGGTAATATGACTACAGCCACAAAGGTATATGAAACAAAGGACGCTGTGGCTGGTGGTGCCGATGAGATAGATATGGTAATCAATATTGGTATGCTTAAGGAAGCAAATTATGATGGAATCTTAAGTGAAATCAATGAGATAAAAGCTGCCTGCGATGGTAGAATTCTGAAGGTTATTATAGAGACATGTCTTCTTACAGATGATGAGAAGATAGAAATGTGCAAGATTGTTACTAGGTCAAACGCAGATTTTATAAAGACATCTACTGGTTTTTCAGAAGGTGGTGCAACATTCGATGATATTAAGCTTATGAAGGCTAATGTTGGTGCAGATCTTAAGATCAAGGCAGCAGGTGGAATAAGCAGTGTCGCAGACGCCGAGAAATTCATAGAACTTGGTGCTGACAGACTTGGTACAAGCAGACTGATAGCTTTACTAAAATAGTCTATAAAAAGTCTATAAATAAAGAAGCAAAACAAGGGGGCGGATTACTATGCACCCGAGAAAAGAGGAATATTAACAATGAAGAAAATTGGAGTAATAGTCGTGAGAGTTCTTATAGTACTACTAGTTACTATAGTAGTTCTTTTAGGAACATTATTCTTGGCACTAGTTAAGATTAAGAATGGACCATCTGTTGCGGCTAAGAATTTATTTATTACAACTATTATGGAGACAGGACAGCTCAAGTTTTTGGCTTCTCTAGTTTGTACCGATGAAGAAATACAGGAGATAGTTGGTAGCAATGCCATGCAATCCATGGATGCTACAGTAGATACATCACTTATTACAATGAACGAAGGCGACTCTGAAAGCGATAGCTTTGACGTGGCGGAAGAGTTTGACGAGAATGGAATTCGTATAGAAGAGGTATCAGGACGTACTTTCTACGCTAAGATGATGATTGTTAAGGATCCATCCAAGGTATGTGTCGGTTCCATATATCCATGGGCTGATTTAGGAAAAGAACTTGATAAGCTGGTTGCTGAGAGTGGTGCAGTAGCAGGTGTTAATGGTGGACTTTATGTATCATCAGGAAACTCAGGTGGAAGCCCTCTAGGCGTTGTAGTTCAGGGTGGTGAGATTACTTACAATAGTCCAAACAGTATTAATGGTTTGTATATGATAGGCTTTGATAATAATAATATTCTTATCATCAAGGACTTAAATGGTATGAATAGTAGTGATTTTACTAACTATGTTGCAGAAGCAGGTATTCGTGATGCAGTAGCATTCCAGGATGAAGCCTCTGATGCAGACAATCACTTTGTACCACTTATTATCAATGGTGAGGCAAGAGAGCTCGCAGGCCAGGGTAGTGGTGCCAATCCTCGTACTGCTATTGGTCAAAGAGCCGATGGTGCCGTACTTCTTCTTGTTACTGATGGTAGAGGATATGCTGGTCACCTTGGTGCAACAGCATCAGACCTTATCAGTATTATGCAGCAATATGGTGCGGTTAACGCAGCCAATATAGATGGTGGTAGCTCTTCTAGTATGGTATATAAAGGTGAGTATGAGATGTGCTCAGTAACATTCTATTATCAGAACTCATCTTGGAGACTTCCAACTGCATTTGTAGTGAAGGGAGGTAACTAGATATGGCAGACAATATGAACAGAACTCCTGAAGCTAAGGGCGAAATGAATAGACAAGTTAATAAAGATAGTAGCAGAGTGGCTAAGAAACCAAGTGGAGAAGTAAGAAAAGTGGCAGGTGTAAGACCTCCAGCCAAGAGACCAGTTGGTCACAGACCAGGAGCGCCAGCTTCATCATCTAGACCTACAGCACCTCGTCCAGCTGTGACAAGATCTGCTTCGAGCCGTCCAGTGACTAGACAGGCAGCAAGAACTGCTGCTGATATGGGCGTATCTGACAGACCAAGAGCTCATAAGAGCTATGAGAGAGATGCGGATCTTCAGTATGATATGTATGATATTACCAGCGATACACCTGAAGAGGCAGTATCAGAATATGATATTGGTGAAACAAGACATAAAAAGAAATCGTCAGGTAATGGTACAGGAAAAAAGAAAAAGAAGTCTAAAAAGGCCAGAGAGGCAGCGAGAAGACGAAAAAGCAGAAAGAGATTTCTCATTTTCCTTGGATGTTATACTTTAGTGCTTTTTATCTTAGGTGGCATATTCCTGGGTTATACAGATTCATGTCTTAATAAATATGAAGCAGCTCAGTCTCAGTATGAGATGGCCAAGTATTTCGAGGCATTTAAGACAGCAATTGATAATAATCAGATTCCACCAGAAGTTAACCTTGCTTCATTTGGTGATGCAGGTGCTAACATAGCCGATGAGTATATGGCATTTGTAAAGCAGGGCGAGCTTCGATATGAAAAGGATAAGAACAGCTATAACACAGAGGAGCCAGTTTATAATATTTTAGCTGGAGATGTTCCTGTTCATAGTATTAAGCTTCGCGGTGTGAATGAACATACCATTTTTGGACTACTTACAATTATGGATTGGGAGAAGGCTGAGTCAAAGAGTCTATATTCACCAGATAAATATGAGTATTTTGTAAGGGTACCAGAAGGGTTTACAGTTACTGTTGATGGAAAAACTCTTGATAGCAGTTATCAAACAGAAAATGCCGATGACATTGAGCTTTTCCAGTTTGCAAGAGAGTATGTAAGTCTTCCTAATCAGATAGAGTACAAGGTTGATTCGTTTAGAGAAAATGCGGAGGTTACTATTGCTGACAATAGTGGCAATGTTGTAGAAGCTAAGCGTGAGGACAATGTTTACTCAGCATTTTATCTGGGCTCAGATGATATACCAGACGAGCTTAGAAAAACAGCTCTTGATATGGCAGAAACCTGGAGCAAGTTTATGACTTCAGATTTATCAGGCAATCTACATGGTTTCTATACACTTGAGCCATATCTTATAAAGGGGTCATATTATCATTCAAAAGCCAAGGAGTATGCTGGAGGTATTGATATTACATTTATCTCAGGACATACACTTGATGCTGAACCATTCAGCAATATAAAGGTAGATGATTATGTGAGATACAATGATAACTGTTTCTCATGTCATATTTACTTTGAAAAGGTTATGCATCTTAATCGTGGAACAGATGCCATGGACGTAACAGATTCCACATTTATATTTGCGTACTATGATGATTCTGATGATGGGGTAGATAATCCTCACTGGGCAATGGTAGATATGATTGCTAATACAAACTAAATTTTGTGAAGGGATAGGGTTACATTTATGAAAAAAATAACACTAGATTGGAATGAATATGTAAAAGCAGCTAGAAGTGTTGTTTCTGAAGGCTGCATACTCCTTGAAAATCAGGGAGTACTACCACTAAGGCAGGGTACAAAAGTGTCTGTCTTTGGACGTATTGCTCTCGATTATTATAAGAGTGGTACCGGCTCTGGTGGAATGGTTAATGTTTCCAAGGTATATACAATCATTGACGGTCTAAAAGAATCAGGAGTTGTTGAACTGAATGAAGATTTATTAAAGATTTATACTGACTGGGAGGACGAAAATCCTTTCAACGAAGGAATGGGCTGGGGTACTGAACCATGGAGTCAGGAGGAAATGCCTCTTAGTGATGAAGTGGCTAAGGAAGCTGCATCAAAAAGTGATGTGGCCATAGTTGTTATAGGTAGAACAGCCGGTGAAGATAAGGATTCATCTGATACTAGTGGAGCATATAGACTATCTGAAGTTGAGGAGGATATGCTTGCCAAGGTTCGAAAGAATTTTGATAAGGTTATAGTTCTTCTAAATATTGGTCAGCTTATGGATCTTGGATTCATTGATACCTATAAGCCAGATGGTGTTATGATTGTATGGCAGGGTGGTATGATAGGTGGTCTTGGTACTGCAGATGTTCTTGTCGGAAAGGTTACTCCATCAGGTAAGCTTACTGACACAGCAGCCTACAATATAGCAGATTATCCATCAACAGATTGCTTTGGAGATCCTAATAAAGCTGTTTATAAAGAAGACATATATGTAGGTTATAGATATTTCGAAACATTTGCCAGGGATAAGGTAAGATATCCATTTGGCTATGGACTTTCTTATACTACATTTGATTTTAGCGACTACAGTGTGGATGTAGATATTGCCAGCAAGAAGCTGGTAGTAAAGGCTAGTATTAAGAATAGTGGTTCTGCCAATGGTAAACAGGTTATGCAGGTTTATATCGCTGCGGCTCAGGGCAAGCTTGGCAAGCCAGCCAGAGTTTTAGGTGGTTTTGCGAAGACAGGAGTTCTTGAATCTGGCGATGCTGAAAAGCTCACAATTACTGTGCCATTTGATCGTTTTGCTTCATACGATGACAAGGGTGTAACTAAGTATCCAGAAAGCTTTTTGTTAGAGGCAGGTAATTACGATATATATGCAGGTGATAATGTTAGAACTGCGAATAAGATTTCTAGTTTTACACTTGAAGAAGATTTACTTATAGAAGAACTCAGCGAAGCGTTCAAGCCTGTTGAAGCCTATGATCGTATGGCTGCGTCAGGTGAAGGTGATGAAATTAAGGCTGTATATGAGCCAGTATCACTTAAAACCGTGGATGAACGTGAAAGAAGGCTTCAGAATATCCCAGAAGAGATTTCTCCTATATCAGAAGAGATTTCTCTTATGCAGGTATATTCTGGTGAAAAGACACTAGATGAATTTGTAGCAAGCTTTTCTGATGAAGACTTGGCATGTATAGTTCGAGGTGAAGGTATGGGCTCTAGCCTTGTAACACCAGGAACAGCATCGGCATTTGGTGGTGTTTCAAAAAGTCTTATAGGTAAGGGAATACCATCCCTTTGTTGTGATGATGGTCCTTCCGGAATGAGACTTGATAGTGGTATGAAGGCTTTTAGTTTACCTAGTGGAGCTATGGTGGCTAGTACTTTTAATCCAGAGCTTGTATGTGAGATGTATGCATTTACTGGACTTGAGATGATTAATAATAATGTTGATGTGTTACTCGGACCAGGAATGAATATTCATAGGCATCCTCTCAATGGTAGAAACTTTGAGTACTTTTCAGAGGACCCTTTTGTTACAGGTGTGATGGGAAGTGCCATGATGAAGGGGCTTAAGAGCCAGGGTGTAAGTGGTTGTGCCAAGCATTTCTGTGCTAATAACCAGGAGACTGGTCGTCATACAGTGGATTCTGTGGCATCAGAGAGAGCACTTCGTGAAATATACCTTAAAGGTTTTGAAATTGCTGTTAAGGATGGATATTGCGATGCAATCATGACAACTTATGGACAGGCCAATGGTGTATGGACAGCAGGTAACTACGATCTTAATACCAAGATACTTAGAGAAGAGTGGGGCTTTAAGGGCGTTGTGATGACAGACTGGTGGGCTGACGTTAACGAGCGAGGCGAAGCACCATCCAAGAATAATACCGCAGCTATGGTGGCAGCACAAAATGATTTATATATGGTAGTTGCATCATCAGAGAATAATACGGCCAAGGATAATACCATAGAGGCGCTTGCTTCAGGAAGAATTAAACGCGCTGAACTTCAAAGATGTGCCAAGAATATATGTGAATTCGCACTAGGTACTATTACTATTAAGAAAGGTACTAGCGAAGAAGTAAGTATTGATATTATTAATAGACCTGATGATGAAGACGAATTTGATATGAATAATGTTGAGTATCTTACTCTTGATGGCGAGATAACAGTATCACTTAAGGATAAACCATCGGTTGCTGGAACCAATTACTATATTCCTCTTGATATAGTTAAGCTTGGATTTTATGAGATAACTCTTACAGGATCAAGTAATCTTAATTCATTGGCGCAGATTCCATGTACCTTGTACTATACAGGAGTACCTTTCCTTACATATACATTTAACGGTTCAGATGGAAAGGCGATAAGCATAACAAAAGGCATGGCATTCCACAATAGAATGGCTGTATTTAGACTTAATGTGGCCAAGAATGGTGTGGAGCTTGATAATATTTCATTCAAGTATCTTAAACCACTTGATAAGAAATATGCCATAGAAGAATAAAAACGTGGGAAGTAATACCGAGAATGATTGGAGATTAAAATGAACAAGCTAGGCTTTATAGGTATGGGAAATATGGCCATTGCAATAGCAGGTGGTCTGGTAGAAAAGAAGGTTTTTGAGGCAGCTAATATTTATGCTTATGCACCTAATCAGGAGAAGCTTAAAAAGAATGCCGAGCAGATAGGCTTTAACCCAGCCCAGTCAGTAGAAAAACTGGTTCAGGAATGTGATACCATTGTTATTGCGTGCAAGCCATATCAGATTGATGATGTACTTAGCCAGGTAGGAAGTGATTTATCTGGTAAAAATCTTATATCTGTAGCGGCTGGATGGACATATGACTCATTTGCATCCAAGCTAAATAATGTTAATATTCAGTGTATTATGCCTAATACACCTGCAATGGTTGGTGAGGGAGTATTCCTTTTTGAGGAAACAAATTCACTTACAGATAGTGATAAAGCTGAGTTAAAGGCTATGTTTGAGGCTCTTGGTCTTGTAGTAGATATGCCAACGAGACTTATGGGAATAGGCGGTGCAGTATCGGGATGTGGACCAGCATTTATGGATATGGTGATGGAGGCATATGCTGATGCAGCAGTTAAGTATGGAATTGCAAGAAATACAGCTTACAAGCTTGTGGCACAGACCATGCTTGGAAGTGCAAAGCTCCAGCTTGAAACAGGCAAGCATCCAGGAGCTCTTAAGGATGAAGTATGCTCCCCTAATGGAACTACAATAAGAGGAGTTGCATCTCTTGAAGAAAATGGGTTAAGAAATGCGTGCATTAAGTCGATAGATGTAATAATGGACAGTAAAAAAGTCTAAAAAATATATTAAAAAATAAGGAGAAGAAAAAAGTGAAGAAATTTTTAAAGGAATTCAAGGAATTTGCTCTTAAGGGCAACGTAATGAGTATGGCAGTCGGTGTTATCATCGGTGGTGCTTTTCAGTCAATTGTAACAGCACTTACATCAAGCTTCATTAATCCACTTATTGCTTTAGTAACTGGTGGTGCTAAGGTTGATGAGAACGGTAATCCAGTATATGTTGGTGGACAGTTTGTAATTAATGGCGTTACTTTTGACTATGGTGCATTTGTATCAGCAATTATTAATTTCCTTAT
>JAZRXF010000037.1:0-32141 GCA_045600085.1 Lachnospiraceae bacterium | reverse complement strand
ATGACAGAACACGCACATAGTAAAACTGGTATAGATATTAATCCGGGTGCTGTAATAGGCGAATATTTCTTCATTGATCACGGTACAGGTATTGTAATTGGTGAAACTACTAATATTGGTGATCATGTTAAAATATATCAGGGCGTAACCCTTGGAGCTCTCTCAACGATGAAAGGACAGGAGTTATCAGGAGTTAAGAGACATCCTACTATTGAGGATAATGTGGTAATATATGCTAATACAACAGTTCTTGGTGGCAATACTGTGATAGGTAAGAATTCTGTTATAGCAGGTAATACATTTGTAACACAGTCAGTACCAGCCGATACAAAGGTGTCAGCTTTTATGCCAGAACTTCAGATAAAAAAGAGAAATTAATATAATATTAGGTAAGGTATAAAACAGTGTTTTATGCATTGGTTATTTTCTATTTTGAAATAGTGTTGTTATTAACAACAGTAGGAATTAATAGTGCTATGTATAGCGTATACATAGCGCTTTTTTCTGTTGGAATTGGATGCGCACTGGCTATAGTAACAGCGTTTATTAGAAAACCTGTTGTTGGCAAAGTAGTGAAAATAGTTTTTTTAGTGGCAGGAGCTTTTTTGTATGGAGCGATATATCTCACGTATAGAGAATATCTTATGTTCTATGATGTAGAAACCATGCTGTCAGGGGCAGGTGGCGCTTTTGGTGAGTATGGGCATGAAATAAAAAATCTTGTGCTTAGTTCATCGGGTATAATTACCATCATTTTATTATTACTTCCACTAGTTTTATATCTTGTGGTCGGAATAAAGCTTGGTAAGGATAAGATTGTCTCTTATGCAGGGAAAAAGCTGGCGTGGATAATACTAATTATGTGCGCAGCACTTACCTTATCGCAGCTATTGATTAATAATAATCCTTCGGATAATCTTGTTTACCATGAACAATATACCTTTGACCAGTCAGTACGTAGATTTGGTCTGCTAAGATCACTTTCGCTAGAAATAGTTCGAGCAATTAATGGTGATAGCGATGATTCATTTAGCTTCCTGGCAGAGGATGAGTATATCTATACGCCTTCATCAGTTTCAGAATCTTCAGCGCCTGATTCTTCGGTTTCTTCATCATCTGTACCTGAAAAAGATGAGTCGCAGAAAGGCAAGGATGGAGACGATATTGTGACTGATAGCGAAACAGTATCTGAAAATGAAGCGAAAGAAGAGGCGTTCAACCAGCTTAATATTGATTTTGAAAGCTTATCGCAGGCTGGTGGAGAACTGGCAACGCTTGATGAATATGTCATGAATCTACAACCATCCTGCAAGAATGAATATACAGGTCTTTTTGAAGGTAAAAATCTTATTTTTATAACGGCGGAAGCTTTTACTGCAGAAGCAATTGATGAAGAACTGACACCGACACTTTATCGTATGGCCACTAAAGGTATACAGTTTACAGATTATTATCAGCCAGCAGGGGCTGGTACTACAGGAGGGGAATACCAGAATTTATTTGGTATGCTAGCCACATCAGGTGGCAATAGCGTCAAGAATACTCAGGACCATTATAATTATATGACAATGGGAAATCAGCTGGGTCTTCTAGGGTATCAGGGTGCGGCTTTTCATAATGGAACAGCAAGTTTTTATGATAGACATTTGACCCATAATAACCTTGGATATTCAGATGGATATTTTGCACTTGGTAATGGCCTTGAAAAAATGGTTACTGGTAATAGTAGTAGTGATATAACCTTGTTCAAGGACACACTGCCTTTATACTTCGATAAAACACCATTTAACCTGTATTATATGACTATAAGTGGTCATAGTCCTTATATGGGCGGTTATGCATACAAATACTGGAACGATGTGAGTGGCCTCGAACATTTAGACCTTGTAAAAGGATATTTGTCAACGCAGATGGAACTTGATAGGGCCATGGAATGGACGATTAGCGCTCTTGAAGAGCAGGGAATAGCAGATGATACAGTTATAGTTATTTCGGCAGATCATTTTCCTTATGGACTTGATGATGCAAGTCTTGGTTTAGGATATCCTAATCTAGAAGATTTATATGGTGGAACAATAAAAAATGAATTTGACCGAGATCATAATAGACTGATTATCTGGTCAGGCTGTCTTGAGGATAGTGCCCCGATAATAGTGGATACACCAACAGAAAGTATTGATATTCTACCAACTTTATTAAATCTGTATGGTGTGAAATATGATTCCAGACTTTTGCCTGGTCGAGATGTATTTTCCGACGCAATGCCATTAGTGTATTATACGAACAATGCCTGGCGTACACAGCTAGGTACATATATATATGGTACTTTCACGCCAGTAGATGGAGTAGAAATACCGGATGGATATGTTAAGAGTGTTACGAATATAGTTAAGAATAAAATAAGCTATTCAAAAGGTGTTCTGGCCACCGATTATTATAGGCATATATTTGAAGGCCATGACTGGAATGAGTAGCTTATATGTTATAGTTAAAATCGTTGGCCTGCTTAGTAACAATATCCTCAAGAGATATGCTATCTAGATACTGATTAATAACATCATATAATCCTTTGTATATAGGGAGTGTGACACAATCAGAACATTTATCGCAAAGATTAGGCTCATTATCCATACAGCTCACAGGCGCTAATGAGCCTTCGGCGCATAATAATATTTCCCTTACAGTAACTTGTGAAGGATCTTTTGCCAGTTTATATCCACCCATATGTCCTTTGTTGGAACTAAGAAGATTGCCTCTGTTTAAAAAGGGAATTATCTGTTCCAAATATTTTTTTGAAATATTCTGTCTTTCAGAAATATCTTTTAGCGCAATAAAACCATCGTTGTAGTGCTGCGCCAAATCGATCATCATTCTAAGAGAATAGCGGCCTCTTGTCGAGATTTTCATAAGTAAAGATTCCTTTGCTATATTCTATAATTGTTCTTTATTATCAATACCTATAATACCACGGAAATAGTAGGCATTCAAATGAGGCTTGCTATAAGTAAAAGTTATAACTGGCTCTAAGTTTTTCAGAGTGGACAAAAGTAAAAGTAATAACTATAATACAGATATAACCTATTAAAAAGATAGGTAAACAAAAACAGTTATTATTAAAAAGATATAAATAATAATTAAGGAGGACAAACAAATGACAAAAATTATTGAAAGCTCATTGGAATTAATTGGTGGAACACCACTTCTTAAGTTAAATAGATATAGCAAGAAAGTTGAAGCAACAGATGCAACAATTTTAGCAAAGCTCGAATATCTTAATCCTGCTGGCTCAGTAAAGGATAGAGTGGCATTATCTATGATTGAGGATGCAGAACAGAAGGGACTTCTTAAGCCAGGTGCAACGATTATTGAGCCAACAAGTGGAAATACAGGAATTGGTCTTGCTGCAGTAGCCACAGCCAAGGGATACAAGGCAATACTTACATTACCAGATACAATGTCTGTAGAGCGTAGAAATCTTCTTAAGGCATATGGTGCAGAGATAGTTCTTACAGAAGGTGCCAAGGGTATGAAGGGTGCTATAGCTAAGGCTGAAGAGCTCAATAAGGAAATAGAAGGTTCTATTATTCTTGGACAGTTTGTTAATCCAGCTAACCCAGCAATACATAAAGCCACAACTGGTCCTGAGATTTGGGAGCAGACAGATGGCAAGGTTGATATCTTTGTTGCAGGTGTTGGTACAGGCGGTACAGTTACAGGTGTTGGTGAGTATTTAAAGGAAAAGAATCCTAATGTTAAGGTAGTAGCAGTAGAACCAGCAACTAGCCCAGTTCTTTCAACAGGTACTGCTGGACCACATAAGATTCAGGGTATCGGTGCAGGATTTGTTCCAGAAACATTAAATACTAAGATTTACGATGAGATAATCACAATCGAGAATGAGGATGCTTTTGAAGAAGGTAGAAACTTTGCAAGAAGCGAAGGAATCCTTGTTGGTATTTCATCAGGAGCAGCGCTTAAAGCTGCAGCAATATTAGCAAAGAGACCTGAGAATGCAGGTAAGACCATCGTAGCATTACTTCCAGATTCAGGTGACAGATATTTATCAACAGCATTATTTTCAGAATAAGCATTAGGTAGTTACAATTACGGCATAAAGGAGCAAGAAAAGATGAGCAATTATAGATTTGAAACATTACAGTTACACGTAGGACAGGAACAGCCAGATCCAGCTACAGATGCAAGAGCAGTACCTATTTATCAGACAACATCTTATGTGTTTAGAAACTCACAGCACGCAGCTGATAGATTCGGTCTTGCTGATTCGGGTAATATTTATGGAAGACTAACAAACTCTACTCAGGGAGTTTTTGAAGAAAGAATCGCAGCACTTGAAGGCGGCTCAGCAGCCCTTGCAGTAGCAAGTGGTGCAGCAGCTATTACATACACAATCCAGGCGCTTGCTGCCAATGGTGGACATATTGTGGCGCAGAAGACAATCTATGGTGGTAGCTACAATCTTCTTGCTCATACACTTACTCAGTATGGTATTACTACAACATTTGTTGATGCACATAATCTTGATGAGATAAAAGCTGCAATTAAAGAGGATACAAGAGCTATCTATCTTGAAACTCTTGGTAATCCTAACTCAGATATTCCAGATATTGATGCTATTACTGCTCTTGCTCATGAGGCAGGACTTCCAGTAGTAGTTGATAATACATTTGGCACTCCTTATTTATTCAGACCATTTGAACACGGAGCAGATATAGTTGTTCACTCTGCAACAAAGTTTATTGGCGGTCATGGTACAACACTTGGTGGCATTATCATTGAGTCAGGAAAGTTTGATTGGAAGGCAAGTGGTAAGTATGGTAACATAGCTGATCCTAATCCAAGTTATCATGGAATCAGCTTCTATGATGCAGTAGGGCCTGCAGCATTTGTAACATATATACGTGCAATCCTTCTTCGCGATACAGGTGCAACTATTTCACCATTTAACGCATTTCTTCTTCTTCAAGGTACAGAAACGCTCTCACTTCGTCTTGACAGACATGCTGAGAATACCAAGAAGGTAGTTGAGTATCTGAAGAATCATCCAAAGGTTGAGAGGGTTAATCATCCATCACTTCCAAACCATCCAGATCATGCGCTTTATGAGAAGTACTTCCCTAATGGTGGAGCTAGTATTTTCACATTTGATATCAAGGGTGGAAAAGAAGAAGCATGGAAGTTTATTGATAACCTTGAGATATTCTCACTTCTTGCAAATGTAGCTGATGTTAAGAGTCTTGTTATTCATCCAGCATCAACGACTCATTCACAGCTTAATGACACAGAACTTAAGGATCAGGGAATTAACCAGAATACAATTAGACTTTCAATTGGTACAGAACATATTGATGATATTATTGCTGACCTTGAGAAAGGCTTTGCAAGTATATAATTGATTGATACAATTAATAATATAGTAAATAAGCGTGTAGGGACTTTCTGCTTGGAAATGTCCCTATTTGCGTTAGGCGAATAATGCTTTAAATGGTATAATAGATACAGATACATTCTTGGAAAGAGAGAATTTATAATGCAGGAAAAAACAGTTGTAGTCGGTATGTCAGGCGGAGTAGATTCGTCGGTTGCAGCATATTTACTTAAAGAGCAGGGATATAACGTAATAGGCGTTACAATGCAGATATGGCAAAAGGACGATGCTAGTACCATAGAGGATAATGGTGGATGCTGTGGATTAACCGCAGTAGATGATGCAAGAAGAGTGTGTGACAGACTTGGGATTCCCCATTATGTCATGAACTTTAGAGATATTTTCAAACACGAGGTTATTGATGATTTTATCTCTGAGTATGTATCAGGTAGAACCCCTAATCCATGTATCAGGTGTAATAGATATGTGAAATGGGAAGCATTGCTTTCGAGAAGTCTCGAGATAGGAGCCGATTACATAGCAACGGGTCACTATGCGAGAATTGACAAGCTCGACAATGGTCGATATGCCATCATTAAGTCAGTTACAGACAAGAAAGATCAGACCTATGCATTATACAATCTTACACAGGAACAGCTCTCGCGTACACTTTTTCCAGTAGGAGAATATGAGAAGGATGATATACGTAGGATAGCCGAAGAAATAGGCCTTTTTGTTGCGCATAAGAAAGATAGCCAGGATATATGTTTTGTTCCTGATGATGATTATGGTCGATTTATGCAAGATGAGGGTGTTAAGTTACCACCACCAGGCGATTTTGTGGATAAAGAAGGAAACAAGCTTGGTGAGCATAAAGGTATTCATCAGTATACTATCGGGCAAAGAAAAGGACTTGGAATTGCATTTGGAACACCTATCTATGTATGTGATATAGATATCGAAAAAAATCAGGTTGTTCTTGGAAGTAATGATGATATCTTTTCCAGCTCACTTATATGTAAGAATTTAAATCATATGGGTGTGGCTCACTTCCCTGAAGATAGGGATATATTCACGAAGATTCGTTATGGTTCTAAGGGAGAATATTGCAGAATTACTTACATTGACGATGACACTTGTAGATGTGATTTTATAAACCCTGTAAGAGCTATTACACCAGGGCAGGCTGTTGTGTTCTATGATGGAGATGTGGTTCTTGGTGGCGGTATCATAACAAGATAAATTGGTCAAAAATAAGTGATAATTACGTTTTATATGGTGAGAAAAAATTGTCTATATGTATTAATCTATAGATAGTATAAATAATGTAGAAGTGAAGGAAATAATGATGACAAAGTACAGTGATAAGACATTTACAGGTGAAAGAGCTTTATATGGTGTTAATGATGTTTATGTAGAAAACTCAAGATTTTGCGACGGTGAGTCACCATTAAAAGAGAGCAGTGATATAGAAGTTTCGAAAAGTGTATTTGCTTGGAAATATCCATTTTGGTATTGCAAGAATGTAAAGGTGTCTGATTGTACATGGGAAGAAATGGGCCGAGCAGGAGTATGGTACACTGACAATATGCTTGTTAAGGATTCTGTAATAGAAGCACCTAAGAATTTTAGACGTTGTAATGGACTTGAGCTTGTAAACGTTGATTTTAAACTGGCAGAAGAGACTTTGTGGAGCTGTAACAACATTAAAATGACAAATGTGTCAGCAAAAGGTAACTATTTTGCCATGAATTCCAGCAATATTGAAGTGGATGGACTTACTCTTGATGGAAACTATTCTTTTGATGGCTGTAAAAACGTAAAGGTGAGCAATTCCAAGCTTATCAGCAAGGATGCATTCTGGAATGCTGAGAATGTTACTGTGACCAATACATATATATCAGGCGAATATCTTGGCTGGAATTCTAAAAATCTTACATTTATCGATTGTACAATTGAGAGTCTTCAGGGATTATGCTATATAAATAACCTTGTTATGAAGAATTGTAAGCTTGTTAATACGAATCTTGCATTTGAGTATTGCAGCGCCGTGGATGCTAAGATTGATGGTAAGGTTGATAGTGTATTTAACCCAGTCTCAGGTGTAATTGAGGCCGATGAAATCGAAGAACTCATAGTAGAGAAGGATCTTGTTGATCCAAGTAAAACAAGAATAGTATGTGCAAAGATTAATAAGCACAGTGATAAGCCAGACTGGAAATAGAAGCATATTAGTTCGATACCTTTCGGTATGAATCTCCCTTTCAAATATAATATTTTTACGAATTGTTAGCACTCTCTGTTGACGAGTGCTAATTTTAGTGCTATAACATACTCGTAAAGAGTTTTTTATTGTTTACGGCAGTGAAAGGAGACGAATATGAACATTTCTAAATTTACCCAGAATTCTGTGGCTGCTGTTAATAAATGCGAAAAATTAGCATATGAATATGGCAACCAGGAAGTAGATCAGGAGCATTTGTTATATGCTCTGCTTACACTAGACGATAGTCTTATTCTGAAGCTTATAGGCAAGATGGAGATTAATACTGACCATTTTGTTGATAGAGCAAAGCAGGCCCTTGAAAAGAGAGTTAAGGTACAAGGTGGCAATATCATTCTTAGCCAGGCACTCAATAAGGTGCTTACTACAGCTGAGGATGAAGCGAAGCGTATGGGCGATGATTATGTGTCGGTTGAACACCTGTTTATCCGCATGATTAGCGAACCTAACAAAGAAATTAAATCTATATTTACTGAATATGGCATTACTAAAGAACGCTTTCTTATGGCGCTATCTAGCGTAAGGGGCAATCAGCGAGTTACAAGTGACAATCCTGAAGGAACCTATGAAGTTCTTGAAAAATATGGTCAGGATCTTGTTGAGAAGGCTAAAAAGCAAAAGCTTGATCCTGTAATTGGTCGTGATAATGAGATTCGTAATGTTATACGTATATTGTCAAGAAAGACTAAGAACAATCCTGTTCTTATTGGTGAGCCAGGTGTTGGTAAGACAGCAGTTGTTGAGGGACTGGCTCAGAGAATTGTAAGAGGTGACGTTCCAGAAGGACTCAAGGACAAAAAGGTATTTTCACTGGATATGGGAGCTCTCGTGGCTGGAGCAAAGTATCGAGGTGAATTTGAAGAAAGACTAAAGGCTGTTCTTGAGGAAGTAAAGAAGTCTGAAGGTCAAATACTGCTATTCATAGATGAGATACATACAATCGTTGGAGCTGGAAAGACCGATGGCGCTCTTGATGCAGGCAATATGCTTAAGCCAATGCTTGCAAGAGGTGAATTGCACTGTATAGGCGCTACTACTCTTGATGAGCATCGTAAATATATTGAAAAAGATCCAGCCTTAGAGCGTCGTTTTCAGCCAGTAATGGTCGATGAGCCTACAGTTGAGGATACCATATCAATTCTTCGTGGATTGAAGGATAGGTACGAGGTATATCATGGTGTTAAGATAATGGATAATGCTCTTGTTAGTGCTGCCACATTATCTCATAGATATATTGCTGATAGATTTCTGCCAGATAAGGCCATAGACCTTGTGGATGAAGCCTGTGCGCTTATCAAGACAGAGCTTGACAGTATGCCGACAGAGCTTGATGAGATGCAGCGTAAGATTCTTCAGATGGAAATCGAAGTACAGGCTCTCAAAAAAGAGACTGACTCACTGAGTCAAGAAAGGCTGGAGGCACTGCAGAAAGAACTGGCTGAAGATAAAGAGCGTTTTGATTTGGCTAGAGCTGACTGGGACAAAGAAAAGAACGCAGTAGGTAATCTTTCCAAACTTCGAGAGCAAATCGAAAGTGTAAATAATCAAATCCAGATTGCACAAAGAGAGGGAGACCTTGAAAAAGCTGGAGAACTTACATATGGAACATTGCCAGCACTGAAGAAACAGCTGGAAGAATTGGAAGAAAACAGCAAAAATCAGAAGACAGTTTATCTTCATGAACAGGTTTCGGACGAAGAGATTGCTCGTATTATTTCAAGATGGACTGGTATACCAGTTTCTAAGCTTAATGAATCTGAAAGAAGTAAGATCTTAAATCTTGAGGAAGAAATGCATAAAAGAGTGATTGGGCAGGAGGAAGGCGTGACTAAGGTTGCAGAGGCGATTCTTCGTTCAAAAGCAGGTATAAAGGATCCGAGCAAACCAATTGGTTCATTCTTGTTCCTGGGACCTACAGGTGTTGGTAAAACAGAACTTGCCAAGACCCTGGCTGAGAATTTGTTTGATGACGAGTCCAATATAGTAAGACTTGATATGAGCGAATACATGGAGAAATTTTCGGTATCAAGGCTCATAGGAGCGCCTCCAGGATATGTGGGCTATGATGAAGGCGGACAACTTACAGAAGCTGTTAGAAGAAAGCCATATAGTGTGGTGCTTTTTGATGAAATTGAAAAGGCTCACCCCGATGTATTCAATGTACTCCTACAGGTACTTGATGATGGTAGAATCACAGATTCTCAGGGTAGAACAGTTGATTTTAAGAACACCATTATAATTCTCACATCAAATATAGGAGCACCACTTCTATTAGATGGAATAGATGATGATGGTAATATAAAGCCTGAAACAGAGAAGCTGGTATTAGGTGAGCTGAGAAATCATTTTAGACCGGAATTTCTGAATCGTCTTGACGAGACCATACTATTTAAGCCATTAACAAAGGACAATATTGGTAATATAGTTGAGCTTATTATGAAAGATTTAAATCACCGACTTTCAGACCGTGATATAAAGGTTGAGCTTGATGATGATGCAAGAGTATTCATTATAGATAATGGCTATGATCCTGTATATGGAGCCAGACCGCTTAAAAGATATATTCAAAAGACAGTTGAAACGCTTAGTGCCAAGCTAATCCTGGGAGGTAGTATTGGTGCGAAGGATGTCATAAGGATAGTTCTATGTGATGGCGTGCTGAAGGCAGTAAAAGCATAAAATACACCCCTTAAATCGTTGCGGAAAAGGCTATTTTGTGGTAATATATCGTAGTGATGACAAGATATAGTGGTTACATAAGATTATTATGATTTATTACAACATATTTTAGCCTAAGCAGATATTATGTGCATTTTTAGCGTATCATATGCTGGCTGGAATAGTAGTTAAGATATTTATGTTAACCATATTTTGGTAATCGATTTATATTTATGTAAACATATCAAAATAAGTATTTCTGAAAAGAATCTTTTGTTAATTGTCATGAGAGGCAAGGGATTTTAACAATCTTCAAAATTATTTTTTGTTAGTTTGATACACATAATTATTTATTTAGTGAAAATATTTAGTTTACATAATTATAGAGTTGGGTTACATAACTATATGAGGGATAGGGATATGGAAGATAAGAAGTATGGTTTAGTTCTTGCGGGTGGTGGCGCCAAGGGTGCATACCAGATAGGTGCTTTGCAGGCTCTTAAAGAAATGGGAATCCTTGATAAAGTGACTTCTATTGCGGGAAACTCCATTGGTTCTGTTAATATGTCGCTTCTTATGGGCGCCGATCTTGATAAGGCCAGGGAACTATGGAGCAATGTGGTTCCAGAGGATTTTATAGATATTGATGATAATAAGACCTTCAGCGATGGAATTTTCTCAAGAGAAGGCATGATTAGACGTCTTAACGAAAATGTGGATTTTGACAGGATAAGTAGCTTGGATATTCCTATGTATATAACTGTTGCTGAAGCTACGCATGATGCCGATATTATGAAGGCTAAGTATATTAAAATAAATGGACTTAGTGGTGAAGAGATTCTTCAGTATGTAATTGCTTCATCAGCCATTCCAGTTATGTATAGCTCTGTCAGTGTGGGCGAAGGAAGATATATGGATGGCGGGTTCGTGGATAATACTCCAATAAGACCTGTTTATGATGGTGGAGCGAGAGACATTATTGTCATAAGTAATAATTCGTTATATGTGGCGGAAAAGGAGAAGTTTCCTGAAGCCAATTTGTTTGCAATAATTCCAAGCAAATCACTTGATATGGATTTCACGATAGGTACGGTTGATTTCAGTCAGCATAATATTCAATATAGAATGAAGCTTGGCTATATGGATGCTAAAACCCAGATGTTAGGCTACCTAAGTGGCACCAATGTTAATTCAGATAAAATAGTAGAGGCCAATCATAATCTGGCTATGCATGAGCATAACAGGTCGGTACTTGAAGCCAGCTATAATAATAACATGCAGGGGCTTGCCAAGCTGTTAGGAGATTTGTAAACCGTGAAGACATTTAGCAAATATATATTTAACAATAGATATTTTTCCACATTTATACTGTTGATAATGTTGATAACACCTGTCGGGGCCTTATTAGTAGGGTGTTCCACGGATGATAAAGTGGTTTTAACCGCTGGTTTTGGGAACGAAGAGGTCATGAGGATTGGAGACCTCGAATGTTCCACACAGGAAGCTTTGTTATATCTTTCTGAAACAAAGAAGGAATATGCCAAGCTTTATGGGGCTGATATATGGTCAGTAAGTGTTAATGGGGTGTATGTTGGGGATAACATAAAAACTATGGTCCTTAACCGTATTATTAAAACTAAAGTTATGAATCTTATGGCCGCTGATATGGGACTAACCCTTGATGAGGATTCGATAAAGGGCGCCAAGGTTCTTGCACGAGATGATTATGAAGCATTAAGTGATTCTGACAAGGAAAAACTGGGGAATATATCTCAGGATGAGCTTGAGAAAATCTATCAGGAGAAGATTCTGGCAGGTTTGTTATATCAGGAATTAACAAAAGACATTAATCAGGAAATTAGTGATGATGAAGCCCGTACAATTGTATTAAAACAAATATATGTTGCATATGGAAACACAGATACAGACAAGGTTGATGCCAGAACAAAGTGTGAAGAGGCTGCAATGCAGTTTGATGAAGGGGTGCCATTTGAGAAGCTGATTGGTCAATATTCTGATAAAGAAGAAGAGTCATTATACTATCAAAAGGGCGATATGCCAGAAAGTATGGAAAATAGTGCATTTAATCTTGGCCAGGGTGAGATTAGTGATATCCTGGAGGGGAAAGATGGATATTATATTTTATACTGCGTGAACCCCAATGATTTAAGCGTGACAGAAAGCACAAAAGCCGAGATAATAGAAAACAGAAAGAAAGAAGCTTTCGATGAGAAGTATGAGGCCTTTAACAAAACAGTTTCGTATTATATCAATATGGAACTGTGGGATTCTCTAGATTACGAAATCAACTAAAAGAGTATAAAAACAATTGTTAGCACTCGCGATAAACGAGTGCTAATTTTTTATTGACTTTTGATATACGGGGTAGTAAACTTGATTTTGTGGGGGAAGGGGAAGACTTTCTCCGATATTAGTTTTTTTAGAAGGGATGTGATTTATATGCCAAGTAAGCACGGCAATTTATCAATCAATAGTGAAAACATTTTTCCAGTTATTAAGAAGTGGTTATATTCTGACCATGATATTTTCTTTAGAGAACTCGTAAGTAATGGTTGCGATGCCATCACTAAGCTTAAGAAGCTTGATATGATGGGTGAGTATACTCTTCCAGATGGTTATAAGGGTAAAATCGAGGTTATTGTAAGCCCAGAAGATAAGACTATTACATTTAGAGATAATGGTCTTGGAATGACAGCTGATGAGGTAGAGGAGTATATTGCTCAGATAGCTTTCTCTGGTGCCACAGATTTCATCACAAAGTATAAGGATAAGGCCAACGAGGATCAGATTATCGGTCACTTTGGACTTGGTTTCTATTCTTCATTCATGGTAGCTGATGAGGTTACTATCAATACTCTTTCTTATAAAGAAGGTTCTAAGCCAGTTAAGTGGGTATGCGATGGCGGTACAGAGTATGATATGAGTGAGGGTACCAAGACAGATATTGGTACAGAGATTATCCTTTCTGTTAATGAGGACTGCCTTAAGTTTGCCAATAAATATGAGGCTGAAGAGGTTCTTAAGAAGTACTGTTCTTTTATGCCAGCTGAGATATATCTTAGCCAGAAGGGTGAGCAGCTTACTGAAGTAATTGATATGGATGAGAAGCTTGATACTGACGAAGTTATCGAAACAGTTAAGAGCGAAGTTAAGGAAGGCGAGGAGCCAAAGCCAGATCGTCTTAAGATTAAGAAGAGACCAGTTGCTTTAAATGAGACTCAGCCACTTTGGACCAAGCATCCTAATGACTGTACAAAGGAAGAGTACCTTGATTTCTATAGAAAGGTATTCAAGGATTATAAGGAGCCATTATTCTGGATCCACCTTAATATGGATTATCCATTTAACTTAAAGGGTATTCTTTACTTCCCTAAGATTAACATGGAGTATGAATCAGTTGAGGGCGTAATCAAGCTTTACAACAATCAGGTATTCGTAGCTGATAATATCAAGGAAGTTATCCCAGAGTTCCTCATGCTTCTTAAGGGCGTAATTGACTGTCCAGATCTTCCACTTAACGTATCAAGATCAGCTCTTCAGAATGACGGATTTGTTAAGAAGATATCAGACTATATCTCTAAGAAGGTGGCTGATAAGCTTGCTGGTATGTGCAAGACTGAGCGTGATGAGTATGTTAAGTACTGGGATGATATTAGTCCATTCATCAAGTACGGATGTCTCAAGGATGATAAGTTCTGTGAGAAGATGACAGATTACATCATGTTCAAGGATATCGAAGGTAAGTATATGACTCTTCCAGAATGTCTTGAGGTTAAGCCAATAGATATCGATGAAGAGGGCAATGCTGTTGATGCCGATGGCAACACAGTAGAAGCTGAGGTAGTAGAGGAAGAGGAAGCTACTGAAGAAAAGAAAGGGAAGACTATCTACTATGTAACTGATGAGCAGCAGCAGAGTCAGTACATCAATATGTTCAAGAAAGCTAAGAAGACAGCTGTTCTTCTTACTCACAATATTGACCAGCCATTTGTTTCTCAGTTAGAGGCTAAGAATGAAGGCATCAAGTTCATGCGTATTGACGCTGATCTTACAGATGAGTTCAAGGCTAAGACAACTAAGAAAGCTCAGGAAGAGCTTGATGCTCTAAACAAGGAGCTTGAGAAGATATTCAAGAAGGCAATCAAGAAAGAAAGCCTTACAGTTAAGCTTGAGAAGCTTAAGAACAAGGATATCTCATCTATGATTACTGTATCAGAGGAATCTCGTAGAATGCAGGATATGATGAAGATGTACTCTATGCCAGGTATGGATATGGGTATGTTTGGCAAGGAAGGTCAGACACTTGTACTCAATGCTAATAACAAGCTGGTTCAGAAGATTCTTGAGGAGAAGGAAGGCGACAAGGTTCAGCTTCTTTGCGAGCAGCTTTATGATCTTGCACTCATCCAGAATGCACCCCTTGATTCTGAGGCTATGACAAAGTTTGTAGCTAGAACTAACAAGATTATGATGATGCTTGCAGAATAAGTCTTATAACTACATATAATTAGTATGCTAAGATAAGCAATATTAAAGCCCCTGGAATTAGTTCCAGGGGCTTTAATATTAGTACATAATGGAAATAATCTTCCAACCATCATCAGTATTTAGATAGAAGAAATTACACTGAACTTCTACAATTGTTTCCTGACCCCAAACATCCATATGCTGGTCAAGTGATATGCTGGCATACATCGCCTTATCGTTGTATACCACGTGCTCCAATACCTGTATGTTCTGGATGTTAGTATTAGTATGGCGGGTAAAGTATTTACGGGAAGTTCCTGCTTTTATCATCTTAAGTAGTTCAGAATCTTTTTCGAAGTACTTGTCAATGATGTCTTCTTCAGCATCCTGAGATACCCAGTTAGTATAGTCAGTGGCAGCAGTTATGCAGTATTCTTCGAGCTCATCCATATTTTTAGGAGCAGCAAATGGTACTTCATAAATACCTCTGGATTCGTTCCAAACAACCTCGCATTCATTGCCAAAGCAGTCGATAGCAGTGATATATGGCTTTTCGAATAATTCATTGACGTAATACTTTTCAAGCTTTGGTATGATTACACGACTTCCAAAGTAGCTCTGCTTATCTCCAATGTCGATATTTCCTTCGTACATATATTTGGAATCGACTGGAATACCATTAATACATAGTGTGTAGTTGGTAGGCTTTTCTACTCTGACAGAATGCTGGGCATCTGTGTAGAATTCGAAGGACGAAACATACCACTCAGGGAAGTTGTACTTCAGGTTTGTTGTAGGCTGCTTACGTAGGTTGATAACACCTACGATATAACCATCGGCAGTTATATAATACTCAGGGAAATCATCGGCATGGTTGCTGGTAGGAGAGTACTCTATGTTCTTTCCTTCCAGGAGTGAACGAATATATCCCTTGAGGTTTTCTTCGGTTTCAAATTCACTTAGCTCAGGCTTAACTGTCATAAGATTCGTGATTGTATCGATATCCATAGCGTTAAAGGTTACCATTAGGTCATCCATATTGTGGTATGGCCTTGATGCCTGATATGTAGCTTCATATTCTTCCAGGAAATGATAGAAGTAGTTAAGTCCAATTGCTATGCTGACAGATAATAGTCCAATCCAAACAATCATAAATAATCGGAAAGGATGAACCCTACGAACCTTTGCGGTGCTATCTTCTTTAATTAGCTTTTGTAGTTCCTCGGCTTCTTTTATTCTGGCTTCGTTTTCCGATTCGATATTATCATCATCGAGGCTGACCATAACTAACTCAGCATCACCTGGTTTCCAGCTGTCCTCTGGATAGACAAGATCAACGTCGTCTGCCCAGCCGTCATTTATATTGACTTTTGTACTAACGAGCTTATCAGCTGTTTTCTTATCAATCTTGGTACTGGTGTTTTTGATTCGTTTTTTCTTATTAGTTGCCACTAGTCTTCACCTACCTTTCTAACAAGAAATGCGGTAGGGATACGTCTTGGTGTACGTATCTGACAGTTTGTTACGATTTCTTCACCGTTATATATCATTGACGATGACATACCACCATCGAGGTTGGCAGCGTTAACAGCGCCATAATCAAGCATAACATCAATTAAATCGGCCATGGAAGCTCCTACAGAGTTGGCCTGTCTTCCTTCGATAGAAAGAAGGAGTACAGCACCATCAGCTCTTTGGCCTATTGCAGTACGTGGGTTTAGTCCACTACCGTATCCGGAATATCCAGCCGCTTTACCATTAACTATAAGTCCAGGACCGAAGGTTACAGCATCACGTATTCCCATGGCAACAGCCTGACTGGCAGTCATGTTACCAACCACTAAAACGTTATTATATGTAAATCCGTATACTCCATATACAGTGTCGGGATCACCCATTAATAACTGGCCTTCTGAGATAACGATGCCTTCTGGCATACCGCCCATACCAAGACCAACTTCATCTTCATATTTTCCACCATTAACGCCACCAACGCAGTCATATTTTGTCACAAGTCCTGACAGTGTTGTGCCGCCTCCATCAAGTGAAAAGGTATCTGTTACGCCAACAAATACTCTGGATGGATCTAAAACAATCATTAGTTTGCCTTTATATGTTGGTCCATGAATATCTATGATTTCGATACCGTCACCATCCTCGTCAACGATAGCGCTAGAATCAAGTATTATTTCTTCATCGGATTCATTGTTAGCTACTATATTAATGAGAGTAGTATCAGTGACTTCGGTAAATTCAGCTGTTTGATTATTCTTGCGTATTTCTTCGATTTCTTCATCACTAAGATATATCTGAGCCAGGATACCACCAGCGCTCGATTCCATTACAGAAGAAACAAATAAATTTCTTACATAAGGTGATGGTCCTTTATTAACATATAATAATAGGAAATACAGACCGACAAGGAGCACAAGAAGAGTGCAGAAAAACCAAATAAAAAATCTTCCTATATATATAAGAAGTCTTTTGGCCAATGTCGGCTTAGCAGTCTCGTTAATCGATGTTTTAGATTTTGAATTTTTCATATTCTTTTTCTCATATTTTAATAGTTATGGTAAACCATTTTTCTTAGTTTTTTATATCATAAAATTCATAAGAAGTAAAGTTTGCTGGCAGGTCTTGATGGATAATACAGTAAATGATATGTAAAAAAGTGCTAAAAGGACCACGATAAAACGTATAAAAGTACCAAATGCTACATTGATTATCGTAAAAGGGTATGTTATATTGGATAATGTGCAAATGATGCATAGGTTTAGATTAAAAATTGGGAGGAAGAAAGAGTGAAGAAGTTAGCAGTATTAGCAGCAGCTACAACACTTTCACTTGCAGTTCTTACTGGCTGTGGCGCGCCAAGCGTTGAGACAATTGTTGACGGTATGTACGATACAACATTTGATTCAGCCAAGATGAATGTGGCATTTGAAGTTGATGCAGCAGCAGAAGTTGAAGATGAGGAATATTCAGCAAAGGCAAGCGGTGAGTTTACAATTGACGCTGTAAATGTTAATAGCACAGAAGAGCTTTCAATGGCTGTTACAGGTTCAATTGAATATGACATTATGGATGGTATGCTTGAGGATGATATGGATGTCGAAGCTTATATCGTATCAGAAGATGATGAGCAGACAGTATATTTCAAGGATCCAGAGTCTGACGAATATTATTATCAGACTAACCCAATCGAAGAGAGCGGCGTAGAACTTTCTGAGAAGGATATAAAGAAGATTCAGGATGCAGCCAAGAATCTCTGGTATACAGCTGAGGTTGGCAAGAAGACTGAAGATGTTAATGGCGAAAAGTGCTATGTTCTTACTATGACACCATCTGGCGCTGACTATGTTAAGTTGATGGATTCAGTTGTTAAGATCATGGATATGAAGGATGAGTGGGAAGATGCCAAGGATATGGTAGAGGATGAGTTAGATACTTCATTCGAAGAAATCCTTGATAACTGCAATATCGAGTTTACAGCTTATGTATCTGTTAAGAACAAGTATATGATGGGCTGCAAGGTTGATATGAGCAATGTAGATATCGAAGGTATGCTTGATCTTTTCGAGGATGTAATCGATGAATTAGATATCGAAATTGGTGATATCACAATTGATGCATGTAACTTCAGCATTATGTACTCTGATATCAATGCTGTAGAGGTTGAAGTTCCTAAGAAGGTTAAGAAGAACGCAATCGAGATGGCTTCATACGGATTTGGTGGAGCTGCTTATGCTGGTTCAACAGACGTGGCTATCGATGATTATGATTTCGATGATGATGACGACGATGATGATTACGGATTCGACGATGATGACGATGATGATGTTGCAGTAGCAACTGCAAGCTCTGATTTCTACGATGAGAAGTCAGGCGAGTTCAAACTTTACGATTATTATGATAATCTTCTTTATACATTCAAGATGCCTAAGGGTTATTCAATGAGCTATTACGATGAAAATGATGGAAACTATTATGCGCTTTCATCAGATGATTGGGAGTATATTGATATCGAAATGTATACTACTTTAGCTGTTGAGTATATTATTGATAATGAGCAGCCAGATGAGGATTGGTATCCAAATTTCGAGTGCGAATATGAAGAGGGTAAGATAGGTGATACAGATGTTTACTTTGTTTCATATTCATATGATTCATCAAGTAGCGATTACACTTATGACTATGCTTGCATCTTGATCCCTTATCATGATGATAGACTTGATAAGGATAAAGCTATCACAATCGAGCTTAGCGATGGCCTTGCTGAGGATTGGGGCAATGGTAGTGAGAAGGTAATTGAAGAGCTTTTAATGGCTAAATAATTATTTCGTGATTTTTAGGACTCGTGATTTTTCACGAGTCCTTTTGTGTTTATGGATATATATCTGTGGTTTTATATTATTGTAATAGACGATGTTTAGATGTAAAATATTGTAGGCAAAATGTAGATATTATCATGGAGGTTGGATTATGGCACTTTCAAAGAAGCCAGTTAAGGGCATGAAGGATGTAATGCCTGATGAAATGAGAATCAGAAATTATGTTATGGGTCTTATCAGAGAAACCTATGAGTCATATGGTTTTACTCAGATAGAGACACCATGTGTTGAGAATATAGAGAACCTTACTAATAAGCAGGGTGGTGAGAATGAGAAGCTTATATTCAAGATTATGAAGAGAGGCGACAAGCTTCGTATTGATGAAGCCAAGGAAGAAAACGATCTTGTGGATTCGGGACTTCGTTATGATCTTACAGTTCCTCTTGCAAGATATTATTCTAATCATGCCAATGAGCTTTCAAGCCCATTCAAGGCACTTCAGATGGGTAATGTATGGAGAGCTGACCAGCCTCAAAAAGGTCGTTTCCGTCAGTTTATGCAGTGTGATATCGATATTCTTGGTGAGCCTTCAAACCTTGCCGAAATCGAGCTTATCCTTGCGATGACTACTATTCTTGGAAAGCTTTCTTTCAAGGATTTTAATATTCGTATCAATGATCGCCGTATGCTCAAGGCTATGGCAGCATATGCCGGATTTTCTGAGGATTCTTACGACAGCGTATTTATCACTCTTGATAAGATGGACAAGATTGGTAAGGATGGCGTCAAGGAATGTCTTATCGAAGATGGCTTTGATGCAGCTGTTGTTGAGAAGTATATGGCACTCTTTGATGGACTTGAGACAGCAGAGGATGGTGTTGCATTCCTTTCAGATACTCTTGGTGATTACCTTCCTGTAGAGTGCAAGGACAATCTTTTTGAGATAAGAGAGAGCGTTAACGCTGCAAAGAGCGCTGATTTTACACTTCTCTTTGATCCAACTCTTGTACGTGGTATGTCATATTATACAGGTACAATCTTTGAGGTTGAATTAAAAGAGTTCCACTCAAGCTGTGGTGGCGGTGGTAGATATGATCAGATGATTGGAAAGTTTACAGGTCAGAATACACCAGCATGTGGTTTTTCAATTGGATTTGAGCGTATCATTACTATTCTTATGGACAATGGTTTCCAGGTGCCAAGCGAAGGCACCAAGATAGCATACCTTTTAGAGAAGGGGCTTCCATCAAACAAGGTTAGCCAGGTATTTGCTGAGGCCGAGGAGATGAGAAGAGCTGGTAATCAGGTACTCTTAGTTCGTATGAATAAAAACAAGAAGTTCCAGAAGGAACAGCTTACTAATAATGGATATACAGAATTCAAAGAATTCTTTAAAGACTAGTTATAGGAGGACATATTAATGGCAGAGTCTATGGAAGGCCTTAAGCGATCTTTTAGATGTGCAGAGGTAACAAATGCAAATGTAGGTGAAACAGTAACACTTATGGGATGGGTTCAGAAGAGCCGTAACAAGGGTGGTATCATCTTCACAGATTTACGTGACAGAAGTGGTATCATGCAGGTTATCTTTGAAACCAGCGATGAGAATAAGGATGATTATATTGATGCTGAAGGTTTTGCCAAGGCAGAGAAGCTTCGTAGTGAGTTTGTTATAGCTGTAACAGGTAAGGTATGCAAGAGAGGCGGTGCAGCCAATGAAAATCTTGCTACAGGTGATATTGAGGTTAGAGCAACAAATATCCGAATCTTATCAGAGTCAGAGGTTCCACCTTTCCCAGTTGAGAGCGATTCTAAGACTAAGGAAGAGCTTCGTCTTAAGTACAGATGTCTTGATCTTCGTAGACCTGATATTCAGAAGAATATTATGTTCCGTTCAGAGGTGACAAGATCAGTAAGAGAGTTCCTTTATGCAGAAGGATTTCTTGAGATAGAGACTCCTATTCTTAATAAGTCAACACCAGAAGGTGCCAGAGATTATCTTGTACCTAGCCGTGTTCATCCAGGTAACTTCTATGCGCTTCCACAGAGCCCACAGCTCTTCAAGCAGATGCTTATGGTATCAGGCTATGACAGATACTTCCAGATAGCTAAGTGCTTTAGAGATGAGGACCTTCGTGCTGATAGACAGCCTGAGTTTACTCAGATCGATATGGAGCTTTCATTTGTTAATCAGGATGATGTAATCGATGTTAATGAAAGACTTCTTAAGAAGCTTTTCAAGGATTGTCTTAATGTAGATATTCAGATTCCTATGCAGCGTATGACATGGCAGGAAGCTATGGACAGATTTGGTTCTGATAAGCCAGACCTTCGTTTTGGTATGGAACTTACTAACGTAACAGACGTTGTTAAGGATGTTGATTTTGTAGTATTTAAGTCAGCCATAGAAAATGGCGGAACTGTTCGTGGTATCAATGCCAAGGGACAGGGCGAGATGCCTCGTAAGAAGATAGATGCTTTGGTTGAGTATGCTAAGGGATACGGTGCTAAGGGACTTGCTTACGTAGCTATTCAGAATGATGGTACTATCAAGTCTTCATTTGCCAAGTTCATGACAGACGAGCAGATGGCTGCACTTGTAAAGGCAATGGGCGGTGAAAATGGAGACCTTCTTCTCTTCGCAGCAGATAGAAACAAGACAGTATGGGCAGTACTTGGTGCTCTTAGATGCAAGATTGCTGATGATCTTGGTATGCTTAAGAAAGATGACTACAAGTTCCTCTGGGTAACAGAGTTCCCTCAGTTCGAGTGGAGTGATGAGGAAGAGAGATTCCAGGCTATGCATCATCCATTTACTATGCCTATGGAAGAGGATATCCCAATGCTTGATACAGACCTTGGTGCAGTAAGAGCCGTTGCTTATGACTGCGTACTTAACGGTGTAGAGCTTGGTGGTGGATCAGTTCGAATTCACCGTGGTGATATTCAGGAGAAGATGTTCGAGTGTCTTGGTATAGCTCATGAAGATGCTTACGAGAAGTTTGGATTCCTTCTTGATGCATTCAAGTATGGAGTGCCACCTCACGCAGGACTTGCATTTGGTCTTGATAGACTTGTAATGCTTATGGTAGGCGCTGACAATATCAGAGAGGTTATTGCCTTCCCTAAGGTTAAGGATGCATCTGACCTTATGTGTGAATGTCCTAACAAGGTTGACGCTAAGCAGCTTGAGGAATTATTCCTTAAGATTGACGTTGATGCAATCAATAAGAGCAATACAAAAGAAGAAGCAGAGGCTTAAGATAATATATTAACTTATTCAGCCAGGATGTTCCCTGGCTGAATTTGTGTATTAGGATTTTAAAGAAAAGTATAGAGCATGCACAGGATTTATTATGAAGAAATAACTCCATATTTTAACGAGTCATATTTTCAGGAATGTATGAATATGGTGCCTGAAAATAGAAGAGCTAAGGTGCAGGCTCTTAAAAGTGCTGGCAGTAGAGCAGCAAGTCTTGCTGCTGGTATGATACTGGTAAAAGCAGCTAGGGAGCTTGGCATAGAAAGTGAACTTGATCACATCACTGTAGGTGAACATGGTAAGCCTGATTTTAGGCGTGATTGTGGCTTTCATTATAATATATCTCATTCTGGAGATTATGTTATGCTTGCTATTGCTGACAAACCAGTAGGGGTAGATATTCAATTAATGAAACCGCTAGCTCGTGATATAGCTAGTCGTTTTTATTCGTCGGACGAAATAGATTATTTAAATGAAATAAGTAAAGATATTAGTTCATTAGAGTATATGGAGGCATTTTATAGAATATGGTGCCTTAAGGAGAGCTATGTTAAGTGTTCTGGGAAGGGGCTGGGACAAGGGTTAGATAGCTTTTCAGTTTTAGATAGACTGGATGATAGTAGTATTATTATGGACGGAAGATATGCATCAGCTATATGCATCTTCTAGGTAATATGTTGATAAGGTAAGAAATTATGGCTAAGCTTGATATAGATGTTAATAGAAAAAAAGAGCCTAAGAAACCAGATGGAGTGAGTAGTAGGCCTAACCTTGATTTCGATGCTGACAGAGAACGCCGATATAGGATGCGTATGCAGGCAGATCCAAGTGTTAGTAAAAAAACAAAGAAAAGAAAAAAGCCTAAGCAGAGCTTTTTTGAGAAATATGGCAGTGCATTTATAACTGAGGACGATGGCGATGATAGTATTCGTTCAACATACCAGAGTAATGGCATAGATTTACGATTAGTTCTTATTGTAATAGGGATAATTGTTATTCTTGGTATAGTGATGCTGGTTGGTGGCAAGATTTCTAATGCTAAAAAAGAAAAATTAGCCGCTGCTGAGCGAGAAAGGCAAGAAGCTGAATACCAGGCGTGGCTGCAATCAGCCAGTATGAACGCAAGCCAAGAGGAAAAACCAACACCTAAGCCGGACAATGGTAAAGCCAGCGAATATGGTTTGTTCCCAGGATATGAGCTTGATTATTCTGGTGCTGTGGCCATTAGCAATCCAGAATTTGTCAGTCAGTATGCCATTATAATTGATGCCAAGACAGGTAGAGTTATTGCTGAGAAGAATGGTAGCACAGTCGTGTCTCCAGCTTCTATGACCAAGATGATGACACTTCTTGTTGCGGTAGAGAATATTCCAGCGGATAAGCTTGATGACAAGGTCACAGTAACAAGAGAAGATACTGATTATGCGTATGTAAATGATCTTAGTAGTACAGGTTATGACGCTGATGAGGTAACAACCGTGCGTGACCTTATGTATGGAACTATTCTGCCTAGTGGTGGTGAGTCATCTCATGCGCTTGCAGTATACGTATCCGGCTCGGAGGAAGCTTTCGTAGAGCTTATGAATAAAAAGGCAGCAGAGCTTGGACTTACTAACACTCATTTTACCAATGTGTCAGGTTTTTATAACGAAAATCATCACAGTACAGTTGGTGAGGTTGCTCTTATACTAAAAGCTTGTATGGAAAATGATTTATGTAGGACAGTAATGTCAGCACATATCTATACAACAACGCCATCGGAGCAGCATCCAGATGGTCTAGAGATATCAAACTGGTTCCTAAGACGTATTGAAGATAAGTATGATGCGGGAAATGTGTTCGCGGCCAAGACAGGTTTTGTGTATGACTCAGGTAACTGTGCAGCCAGCCTTGATCAGATGGATAGTGGTAATCAGTACATATGTGTCACAGTTAATGCTACTAGTGCGTGGGCATGTATATTTGATCATGTTAGACTGTATACAGAATACGCCAAATAATGAGTTGAATTGAACTGCACTACAAGACGGTGCATCGTTTGATATGTAAAAACCTTTATGATAAAATGTATTGGGGTTTTTAATAATTAACGCCACCAATCTGAAAGGATATATGTATTATGGGAGAAAAGAAAATAATGCTTGGTAATGAGGCCATTGCGCGTGGCGCTTACGAAGCAGGGGTTAAGGTATCTAGTGCATATCCAGGAACTCCAAGTACAGAGATTAGTGAAAATATTGTTAATTATGATGGTATCTATGCAGAGTGGGCGCCTAATGAAAAGGTTGCTATGGAGGTTGCAATAGGTGCATCAATGGCAGGCGTTAGAGCGCTTTGTTCAATGAAGATGGTAGGTGTTAATGTTGCATCCGATCCTCTTTACACCATTTCATATTCAGGTGTCAATGGTGGACTTGTGCTTGTAGCAGCCGACGATCCAGGTCTTTATTCATCACAGAATGAACAGGATTCAAGATGTGTTGCAAGAGTTGCTCAGGTTCCAGTTCTTGAGCCATCTGATTCGAGTGAAGCCAAAGAATTTACAAAGCTTGCATTTGAACTTTCTGAAAAGTACGATTGTCCAATTATGCTTCGTACAACAACAAGACTTGCTCACTCACAGGGTGTTGTAGAACTTGAAGAAAGAGTAGATGTTGCAGATAAAGAATATGTTCGTGACATTGCAAAGAATGTTATGATGCCAGCTAATGCTAAGAAGCGTCACGTTATAGTTGAGAACAGACTTAAGACTATGGCAGAGGATGCTTGTAGTATGCCAATAAATAAAGTGGAATACAATGATAAGAAAATCGGTGTGATTACATCAGGTATCCCCTATCTTTATGTTAAGGAGGCTATGCCTACAGCTTCAGTGCTTAAGCTTGGTCTTGTGCATCCACTTCCAAAGAAGCTTATAGAGGAGTTCGCAGCTAATGTTGACGAGCTTTATATAATAGAAGAACTTGAGCCTCTTATTGAGGAGCAGGTTAAGAGCTGGGGTATTAAATGCCATGGCAAGGATATACTTACAGTTCAGGGTGAATACAGTGCCAATATGCTTAGAAAGGCTGTTCTTGGAGAAACTTTAAAGACTGATGAGCCAGCTGATGTTCCTGCAAGACCACCTATTCTTTGTCCAGGTTGTCCACACAGAAGTACATTTAGTGTATTAAACGAGCTTAAGATTCATGGTGCTGGTGATATTGGTTGTTATACACTTGGTGCTCTTGCACCACTTAGTGCAATTGATACGACTGTGTGTATGGGATCAAGTATCTCAACACTTCACGGTATGGAGAAGGCAAAAGGCAAGGATTATATTAAGAACTGGGTTGCTGTAATTGGTGATTCGACATTCCTTCATACAGGTGTTAACAGCCTTATGAATATGGTATATAACAAGGCAACAGGTACAGTTATTATCGTAGATAACTCTACTACAGGTATGACTGGTCATCAGGAGCATGCTGCAACTGGTAAAACACTTAGCGGCGAGGCTACATATCAGATTGACCTGGTAGAGCTTTGTAAGGCACTTGGCGTTAAGCGAGTTAGTGTTGTTAACGCATTTGATACAGAGAAGCTTAAAGCAACTATTAAAGAAGAGGTTAATACAGAAGAAGTATCTGTTATCATTTCACAGGCTCCATGTGCATTACTTAAGAGTAATGTATCTCACAAGAAGTGCAAGGCTGTGCCAGAAAAGTGTAAGAAGTGTGGTATGTGTCTCAAGATGGGATGCCCAGCGATTACTAAAAATGAAGATGGTACTATCTCTATAGATGATACTATGTGTAACGGTTGCGGATTATGCACACAGAAGTGTAAGTTCGAAGCAATTGAGAGTTACGATATTTAATTCGGAGGATATAGAGATATGGAAACTAAGAGTATTATGATAGTTGGTGTAGGTGGTCAGGGTACACTTCTCACCAGTAGAATATTAGGTGGTATTATTACTTCAGCAGGCTATGATGTAAAGCTTTCAGAGGTTCACGGAATGGCTCAGCGAGGTGGTTCAGTTGTTACTTTTGTACGCTATGGTGATAAGGTTTATGAGCCAATAGTAGAAGAGGGATGCGCCGATGTGCTCATAGCATTTGAACGTCTTGAAGCACTTAGATATGCTCATTTTCTTAAAGAAGATGGAGTGCTTATTGTCAATGATCAGCGTATTGACCCTATGCCAGTAGTTACAGGTGCAGCTAAGTATCCAGAGAATATTCTGGAGGGACTTAGGGAAAAGCACAAGGTTGTTTCGTGTGATGCTATGGCGGAAGCCAAGAAGATTGGTAATTCCAAAGTATTCAATACTATTATTGTAGGTGTTGCAGCTAAGCACATGAACTTTGAGCATGACGAGTGGATCAAGGTTATTGAGAAGACAGTGCCAGCAAAGACTGTAGAGATTAATAAGCAGGCTTTTGAAGTTGGCTACAATCTGTAAATATCATTTACTGATATATAGCTGATTATAGCTGATTTAAGTGATAGTAAAATAAAAAGAACTCCGTATTAAAAGGCAGGAAATAACGATGAGAATTGAAAATGAAATGACAAAAGTTAAGGTCAATAATGAAATTGATCTTTGTGAGGTGTCCAGTGAAAAGGTGAGAAGAAAGATTGAAGCAGCTCTTCAGTATGCCAGAGTATCTTATTTTCTTAGATGGCAGGAGCCAGGATTTTTTGCAAAGCATTTTCTTCATGAGCGTACAAGACTTATTTTCTGTGTGAATGCAGCTCAGTTCGATGATGCACTTATGATTTTTGATGAACTTAATCTTTCGGAGAAAGAGGTTAAGATTCTTGGTAATAAATCAAAGAACAGATATTATTACGATAACAAATAACAAATAACAAACAACGAATAACAAACAACGAATAACAAACAAAAAGAGACTTCAACAAAAAATTGAAGCCTCTTTTTTTATGGTTGATTATGGTATAGGTATATTAATAATCAGTATCTTTCCTTGCCATAGAAGAATATGGCAATGGTGCCTGGGCCAACATGAGCGCCAGTGCATAGATCGTAGTAAATTTCGTATACATCTTTAACCTTGCATCTTTCCTTGAGCTGGCTGGTTACATAAGCAGCCTCTTCAGGGACATCACAATGTGCAAGTCCAATTATTTGATTTTCAGCATCTATAATATTGTTTTCGACGTAGCCTATAAGTGTTTCGATAGAACGATTTCTAGTTCTAACCTTTTCCTGAACAACGATTTTGCCTTCTGTATTGCCTCGAAGAATAGGCTTAATATTAAGAAGATTACCGATAGCAGCCTCAGCACCTGATATACGTCCACCTTTTTTTAGATATTTTAGGTCGCCAACAATAAAATACTGATTCATATACTTAATGTTGTCGTAAATTATCTGAACTGCTTCATCAATAGTCTTTCCTTCGTCGCGAAGTGTTGCAAGCTTAATAGCCATTAATCCTTCACCAAGTGAAGCTGCAAGAGTATCAATGGCATATATTTTTCTGTCAGGGAACTCTTCCTGAAGTTCATCCACAGCAAGCTTGGCAGAGCCAGCTGAGCCAGATATACCACTGGACATAACTACAAGAGCAACGTCTAAGCCCTGCTCAAGCATGGGTCTTAGAAAGCTAATAAAATCTGCCGAGTTTATAAGAGAAGTCTTGACCTCGGCTCCTGCTCGAACTTTATCATAATACTCCTTGCATGAAGCCACATAATCGCGATTCTTGTCATAGCATAGGAATTCCTCACCATCAATAGTACAGTGATATGAGATAACAGGTATATGATATTTATCAAGAACCTCATTAGGAATATTTCCAGCTGAATCTACTGCAACAATAAAACTCATAATAAACCTTCCAATTCGATAAAATCACAACACGTAGTTTTCAATACTACATCATGTAAATTTTATGCAAAAAAAGTGATTATGTCAAGTACCATAGTTTTATTGACACAAAATAGTACATTTGTTATTATATCAAGTGGTCGTACGAACGTTGTATGACTTGATGCTGCTATAGCTCAGTTGGTAGAGCGTCGCATTGGTAATGCGGAGGTCACGGGTTCAATTCCCGTTAGTAGCTTGAAGATTGATAAACCAGCGGATACAGGAAAGATTTGCTCGAATCTTTGTATTTACTGGTTTTTTTTAAGGAGAATTGATGAGCAATTTAGATCTAAAGCTTGGTGGCTTTGATATAGCTCCAAAGCTTGACGAAAAGATATTTGAGAATATAGGATTTGCAAAAACTGAAATGGGCGGTAGTACGTCTTTTATTTCAGATTGTCCACTTATGCTTGGCGACGAACTCTTTAATGTACTTATTGTACAGCGCGGAGACAAGGTTTCTTCCATAGAGCTTCGTTTCACCGTGGGTAAGTGTGAGTATTCTATATACAGTGAGTTCTTACGAAAACTGCTTGGTGAACCAACATCTTCTGGTGGCATGGTTGAGGTTGACAAGTATGAATATGACTGGGGAAGAATCGTAGGCGTCAATGAATTTAGAATGCATGATGGTAATATAAGAATTCGCTATAACTAAATTTATTATATTTAGTATGATGGAAAAGTATTTCGGGGTGTGGCTCAGTTTGGCTAGAGCGCTATCTTAGGGAGGTAGAGGTCGCGTGTTCGAATCACGTCACTCCGATTTTTTTATGTATAAAAATGCTATGTGAGGTTAAATATGCGTAGTTTATATTGTAAATGTGTTGTCGTGATATTTCTACTTGCAGTTGTTCTTACTGGATGCGGCGATACAAAGAGTACTATATCTATATCTACAAATGCGATATCCATTAATAATGCTAATATTGAATCATCACTCACTGCCGAAGGAACAGGTGATGAGGTGGCTGAAGGTGATAACATAGATGATACAGACAGTCTTCCTTCTATTAATAATGGTAATATTGATTCAGTTGATATAAAGGATGCCAAGCCAGGAGATATTGTTATCTTTGGTGAGTATGAGCAGGATGGCAACAATTCAGAAAAAGAACCAATAGAGTGGATAGTTTTAGACGAGTATGAGGATTCTATCCTGGTACTATCCAGATATATAATAGAAAAAAAGCCATTTAATGAAGATGATGTTGCAGTTTATTGGTTGCAAAGTTCGCTTAGAACATGGCTAAATGAGGATTTTATCAGTGAAGCATTTACTGAAAGTGAGCAGGAGAAGATAGTGACTTCAACACTTAATAATCCAGGTTCATCCCAGTATTTTGCCCAGTTTGATAAGAATGGTGGAACAGGCACAGGTAATAATACAGCGGATAGAGTATTTTTACTTAGCTTTGATGATGTACTTAAATATTATGAGCCGACAAAGGTGGATAAGTATTATGTATTTGCTTCGCCTGATTTGATTTGCCAGGCTACGCCAGCAACAGGCATTAGGAATAAAAGCATGGATGAGCTGGAGTACAATACATTCTATAAGGAAGAAGGCTGGCCAGAGGAATGCCTTGGCGTAAGCGGTGCAGGCTGGTTTCTTAGATCGCATGGTATCAATGGTGATGATGTTATGAGCGTTGGGTACGATGGCGGAATGAGAGGCTATTACTTTCAAATAGGTGCAGATTTTGAGAAAGTAACTTTTGAGGGCGGTGTTAGACCTGCAATGTGGATATATAGATAAGATTTTTTGGCTTAGATATATTAGAAAGATATATAAATGGAAGAACAAATTCTAATTAATGAAGAAAAAAAGAATATTAAGGAAATACTTCCCGGGGTTTTCATATTGGCTCAGATACTGGTTATTGTCATAGCTGTTTTCTATTTTGGTTTTAACGGATGGGCTCAGGAAGGCAAGGGACTGTGCTACTATGTTCATGGCAGAAAGCTTACAGGCGTTCAGTCCATTAACTATGAAGGTAGCCAGAACAAGTATATATTCGACCAGTCAGGAGTTATGACACTTGGCTGGATTTCTTATAATGGTAGCTTTTATTATCAGGATAAGGCTAGTGGTGTCTATACTGGCCTAAAAATAATTGATGGCACACTCTACAGCTTTGATAATGATGGTCAGTATCATAGTGGATTATATCTGGACGACAGCGGAGTATGTGTTAGAGATTTGTCAGGTCGTATTGTGAGTGGACTTGTGAGCGCGGATGGTCATATATATTTATCTGACGCAGAGGGACATGTGCAGTATGGCTGGCAGGATGTGAATGGTAGTAAGAGATACTTTGACGAGGTTACTGGCCAAATGCTTGCTGATGGAGTATATCTCATAGATGGACTCGGCTATGGATTTGACAGCAGAGGTCAGCTGATTACTGGCTGGAATAGCTATGACGATGGCGACAGATATTTTAGCGCTGCATCAGGTCAAATGGTTACAGGTGACTTCACACTTCAGGATAAAAAGTACTATTTTACAGAAGATGGTGCTGCATTTAATGGTTATCGTGAGAACGGTGATAAGACCTACTATTATTCAGTAAGTGATAATGCTCTTTATACAGGCTGGCTTGAAGACAATGACGAGTATTATTATTTCGATGATCAGGGCGTCATGACCACGGGGCTTATTGATATTGATGATAAGACTTATTATTTTGAAAATGATGGAAGCCTATATTCAGGATGGAAGGGTGACTATTATTTTACAGAAGATGGAAGTATGGCGACCAGCTTTGCACAAATAGATGACCAGATATACTATTTCGGAGAAGATGGACTTCGATTTACAGAGTCAGGCTGGCAGACTATTAATGGTAAGCGTTACAATTTTGATGGCAATGGGCTTATCGTAGAGACTGCTGATGTTGTAACCATAGATAATACTGTTTACTCGGTTAATAATGGTGGAAATGCGAAGGCTACAGGAACAGTTGTTACACCAGAGAATCTTGATGCATATCTTAATGGAATACTTGATTCTATCGGTAGAGATCCACAGGCGATATTCAACTATTGTAGAAGCTTTCCATATAAGTATCGTGACAAGCTTGATGTTAATAGTATGGCTTGTCGTATGCTTAATTATAAGAGTGGAGCATGCTGGGACTATGCAGCACTTTGCTATAAGATGCTTACACTTTCTGGATATAACTGCAGGATTGTGGTTGGACGAGGTGCAGTATATTCAGAACATAACTGGATACTTATCGAGATTGCACCTGGAGTATGGCGTCATATGGATCCAGAGCGTAAGGGATATTATATTTATATGCTTACAGATGCTCAGCTTCAGGCATATGATGGAATAGCTCCATCAGTAAGATATCAGTGGGATAGAAGTTTATATCCTGCAGCCCAGTAGGATAACCAGCTATTTGGGGGAGAATAGGCGGCAATATGGGATTAGTTAAAAGAAGACGAAGCAGGCGCGAAAAGATGCGTATGATTATACTTACAGTTATTGCTGTAATATCAGCATTACTGCTTATTAGCGTGCTTGTTATATATATTATTAAATCGGGTATATTTACACGTTCTGTTAGTGACAATGCAGTGGAGATACTTGATCTTGGAACGATAGAGGATTATAGGCTTCAAGCCACAGAAGATGCTTCTGGCGAGGAAGAACGTGTACCAACAGGGGCAGAGCCACAGCTATTGTCTACATCTGCTGATGCAACAAGCATAAGCCTAGAGTGGGTAGATACAGGTCTCGGTGAGTATTCTGTTCTTTACAAAAAATGTGACAATGATAGTGAAAAACATGGAAAGGAATATCGAGAGGATAAGTCTGAATCCATGGGTAATATATGTAC